>NZ_JAMYRR010000029.1:0-67806 GCF_040321535.1 Mesorhizobium sp. M0340
CGGGCGGGGGGGGCGGGTTTTGGGTATAATCTCCCTGGGGGGGGTCCCCCCCGCTTCAAAACCTTCGTTCGGCGGCGGGGCCGGCCCCCCCCATGGCGGCGCCCGGACAATTTCGCGGAAAGCAGGCCGGAGCCGCGTAGCGGTTCCGGCCTGTCGCGGGTCACTCGGCGGCGACGTTGAATACCTCGGCTTCCTCGGCCGTGATCTGTTGAGCTGGTTCCGGCTCCAGTTCGGCAGCATCCGCCGATCTGGCGTCCGCACGTTCCTCGTCTTGCCGCTCAGCGAACACCGCAGGTTCTGCGGTCCGCAAGACTGCAGGCAGCTATCCGGTCCCGGCGAGCAACTGCTCGGCGGCTTCCGCCATTGGCTGCTTTTTCAGGTCCGACAGCCTTTCTGCCGCCTCTTCGCTGGCAGCATCGCGCACAGCGTCGAGGATATGTGCCTTGGTGACGCGCCCGAGATACGTCCGAACGGTCGGCGTCCAATGTGCCGTCATGTCGAGGTTGACCGCCGTCGCCAGCCTGTTCGCAGTCTCATGGGCGACAGGCTTGCGCTCCCAAGGCTGCTTTACGGCATTGACGGTGAGCGAGGCGCAATGGGCAAACAACGCCATGACGCTGGCATGGTCGAGTGAGGCGATGAAGCCCCACAGGTCAGCCACATTGCGAGGCATATCCGCAGCCCACCCCCGCATGTCGGTCTGCCAGTGCCTTGCCTGCCGCCGTATCCTCGATGCCGTCCGCGTGACCGGCGAGATACACGCTGGTTGGGCGGATTTCGAGGCAGTGGGCTTCCGTGCCTTGGTAGAAGGTCTGCGCGGCCAGCGCATGGGTGACCGCGACAAGGGCGATGTCCGGCTCCTCGCCAAGCGCGAGGCGAAGACCAAGCGTCCGGTGGGCGGTCAGGTCGCGAATGAGAAGATCAGACAGCGGCTTGCCGTCATCCTCCGTTTCTTCGTCGCCATCTGAATTCGAATCGCTGCCGGCTCCGATGATCTCGCCATCATCGTTGACGGCGTAGTCTTCGCCGTCTACCCGCGTTTCCACTTCCGGTCTCGGCTGCTCATCCTCGGCGCGAATGAAGCCACGTTCGATGCGCGCCGTTCCGTCATAGGCAAGCACGACGAACACGCCGCCACGGGAAACAACGTCAGGATCGAAGGCGTGGCGCAGCGCATCGATGCGCTCGATCTCGGCTTCGAGCCTGCCGAAACGCCGATCGACGTCGTTGGGCAATTCCTCGGCGCTCTCCCATTCTTCCGTCAGCCGGTTGAACTCGTCCGATGCCGTTGCGAAGGCAGCTTTGTCTTCCTCCGACAAATCCACCGGCTGCGGGTAAGTGCGGCGCAAGCCGTTGGCGTGCGGGAAGTCGATATGGGCATCTGCCCATTTCCAGCCTTCGGCCTGCCTGACTGTTTCGGCGATGCCTTGCAGCTTCTCGATCACCAAGCGGTCAAGCAACGCGGCATCTTCGTAGAAGCCGCCACGATCCTCGGTGAACAGGTCGCGCAGGATGGCGCCGCCAGCTTCCATGTAGGCTTCCGCGCCGATGAGGACGGCTCGCCGGTCGTTCGCTGCAACATGCGTCCGCGTTAGTTCGCGGCGGATGATGTAGGGATCGCGATTGTAGGTGAGGCTTTCGAAAACCTGCTCCTGCCAGGCGTGATCGTCGGTGATGGCGAAGGCCATCAACTGGTCGAGGGTCAGATCGCCGTCGCGGTAGACCTGCATCAGCCTGGGGCTGACCGCGCCGAGACGCAGGCGCTGCCGCACGACATGCGCGGTAATGCCGAAGCGGGCGGCAATCTCCTCAGCACCCCATCCGCGTTCCTCGTGAAGCTCGCGGAAGGCCTCGAACTGATCCGCAGGGTGCATATTCTCGCGGGTGATGTTTTCATCCAGGCTGATCTCATGCGCATCATTGACCGTGTCGATGACGCAGCGGATCGGCTCGGACTTCTTGATCTGCTTGCGCTTCACGCGCAGCAATTGCGCCAGCCTGCGACCTTCGCCGATGCTGACAAAATAGAAGCCGGTCTCCGCGCCCTCGCCGTCAAGCTCCGGCTCCACCACTAGGTTTTGCAGGATGCCCTTGGCGGCGATGCTCGCGGCATAGGCTTCGATAATCGCCTCGCTGTGCGGGGTTTTGCGCGCATTGCGGGGCGACTTTTTCAGCTTGTTCAGTGGAATGAAAACCTCTGTGCCGCTCTCGCCGGCAGTTGTGGTCTTCGCATATGTCACGTTGATCGTCATGGTTCTGATCCTTTCCCGTTATATGCCGAAGCCATGCCCCTCGGCATGCCTTCCGGGGGCGCGTGAGCGCGCGGCAGAGAGGGGGGCGAATGCCGGCGAGCGGAGCTGGGCTGCGCGTCGAGCGGGGCGGATCTGTCAGTTCAGACGATGATAGTCACGTGCGGCCTTGCGAGCGGGGCGGCCCCGCTCTGCGCAGGCGGCATTCGCGGAGGAGAGATGGCCAAGACCATCTCTCCCTCAAGGAGGCGATGGAAGCTGCATTGTGATTGGAATAGACGGCGATTGGATTTGACGCACCTGAGGTGGCGCTTTCGCCTACGCACAGTGCTTGCCGATAGCTGTCAGCGTGCAGGGTCGCCTCGGTGCGGAGATCGCCACGGGTCGACCAGACCCAACGTATGCAGATATCGACGTATGTTCGTGGGTGTCTGATCGGACGTAGGTCAGGCCCTAGAAGATGATGGTCTTCTTGGTCAGAGCCTTCACCGGATAAACCAGGATCAAAATGTTGAACGTCGTATCGAAGGCCTCGGCGATGCACTCGTGCGCCTGGCCATTCCGGTCAGTCATAGAAACGGTGGTTGGCCGGGTCATGCGTCTGCCCACCGGCAGCACACGTCCCAATGAATGATCGAGCGTGATCACCTGCTCGGAGGGTTGTCCGAATTGCTGCCGAAATAGCGGGGAGGTTTCGATTCTGCGCACGTCCGCTCGTGCGCCAGACCGTTCGCAAAAGGTTATGGGCTCGAGCACGTAGACCACGCAAGCCTGGTGATTGGATCGGACATATTCGCGGCACGACGCGTAAATTGATGCGCCAAACTCTTTGGCCAGCTTCATCGGCGTCTTGATGCCAAACGAATGATCCGCAGCCATCGTGCGGAAGCCGTCTCCTTGAAAGAGGACGAAGCTGGCAAAGTTATTGGCCTCACGCTCGAACAGATCGGAGATGTCCGGGGCGAGGGTTTTCTCGCAATCCTGGAAGAATCGGAAAAGTTTTCGATGCGTGGGAATCTCGTGGTGGCCGGTTTCATGCAGCTTCAGAAAATTCTGCTTTGATTCATGCACCGTATGGTCAATGTGGATCAGGGATTCGTCAGCATCCAGAATGCCGAACGTCTTGGAGATCGCCGATTTGATGGCGCGTGCCACGCGCTCCGTTTTGCCGACAAGATAGTCCATGATCCGGCGCGGATCGAAGGCACTCGCGGGGGCAACCTTAATCTTGGCCGCCTCAAGAATGGCCGGGATGGGAGTGGGTAAGACACCCCAGCCGGAAGCACGGTCGAGGGCGCGCCGTGCAGTCGCCTGCACGGCGCGCAATTGCTCGGGATCGAGGCTGCTATCGTCCGCTTTGGCCACCGGGTTTCTTCTTGCTGCTTCTTAGATAGCCGAGGAATTTAACGAGTTCCGCTTCTTCCTCGGCAGTCAAATTGTGGTCGGCAAAAGTTGCGACCCGGCCATGCCGTTGCTCTGTGCCGGCACGCACCCGCGTCGGGAAGACGAAGCCGGCGCGTTCCATCAGGTTTTCGTAGCTCACCGCGTAAACCTCGGCGAGGGCGTGCAGCACATTCGGGCTCGGCTTTTTGATCAGATCGTTCTCGATCTGGCTTAGGTAGGCATTGGACACAACTTTGTCGGTCGCTTTCTCAACATCGCGCTGCGAGAGGTCACGGTCCTCGCGAATTGAAGCGAGATATTGTCCCAGCGTGAGCCCGACATTCGCTCCCACGCTTTTCTTAGCCATGGCAGTTCTCCTTCAAAGGCATTGATTCATCTGAATATTTTAGTCGCCAGCGCAAAGAATGTCAAGCATGCTCAGAAAATGCTTGATATTCTTTGCATGCCACCATATCTTATCAATCAGGCACCGGCATCGGGCCGGAGCTGAAAAAATGGTGATCTCAATGGAAAATGTCGTAACCGGTGGCGAAAGCCATCAGACCCAGCCCCAAGCCTCGCGTGGCCCTGGCCCAGATGGGCACTTCTTCACCCGCGCGAATGGTGCAACGGTGACGTTCAAGGAGCCGACGCCGAAGGGCGATCACGTCCTTGACAAGGCGGGCCTGAAGCCGACGGGTGATTATGTGCTCATCCAGCTTCTGCGCCACAGCAGCCAGTCGGTGGGCCTCGATGAGACGGTCAATCTTCGCGTCGAGGGAACGGAGGAGTTTCGTGCGTTCAAGAGCGACCGCATCTTCCGCTTTACCCTTAACGGTCACGGCTATGAATGGGGCGTCAGCGCCATTCCCGAGCCGGAACTGCGCCTCATTGCCCATGTCCATGGCGACGAGGTGCTGGTGCTGGAACGCGACGGCAAAGACATCGATCTTGGCCCGAACGATGTGCTCGATCTCGGCAAGGTCGGCACCGAGCATCTCTACACCGAAAAGCGGCTCATCACCGTCTTCTTCGAAAACGACCCGCGCGAAATTCCTCGCGGCACCTATTCCACCGCGCAGCTCAAGCAGCTGTTCGGGGTGCAGGAGGGTTACGTTCTCGAATACATCAACGAAGAAGGCCACCTCACGCCGCTGAAGTCCGAAGGCAAGCTTCGGGTGAAAGAGGGCATGAAGTTCTTCGAGCAGGTGCCGTGCGGGGGTTCGTCGTGAGCGATGCCGGCAACAACTTCGCCAACGTCACGGCGATGCATCCGGAGGCCGTTCTCCTGAAGGAGGGCGGCCAGCCGGTGATCCTGTTGCCGGCCTTTCGCTTTATGGCCGGTGACCAACCTTACGTGATGGACCTTCTGCTCGTGCCGTTCTTCCACACCGGTTACATCACGCGGCTGTTCTTTGAGCGCAAAATCGAAAACCGGGCTTCCAACTGGAACGAACACCGTGTGGTCGAGCGCAACTGGTGGGCACCGTCCTGGAACCATGTGCCTGAGACAATGCCGTGGACCAAGATGCTCAGCGCGCATTTGAGGGCTGTGGCATGAACATTCGCTTCAAGATTACAAGCGCGCTGCTGGGCGCGATCCGGGCCGATCTACACCGGCCTCATCGCTTTGCGCATGAGCGCGTCGGCTTTATCGCGGCTGGCCTTGCGGCCGCGCGTGACGACCTTCTTATTCTTGCCCGCGAATATCGCCCGCTGCACGACGACGAGTATCTGGAAGATCCAAGCGTCGGTGCCATGATGAGCGCAGCCGCCATTCGCCGTGCGCGTCAATGGGCAATGGATGAACGCGCAGCGATATTTCATGTTCATACGCATGGCGGTCGCGGCGTGCCGGGATTTAGCGGCGTCGACACGCGGGAGAATGCGAAATTCGTGCCGAATTTCGTGTCCGTCGCTCCGCATGCCGTGCATGGCGCGATTGTACTGAGCGACACCGCCGCGTTTGGCCAGGTGTGGCTCGGCCGCGCCGCCGCTCAACCCTTCATTGCCCGTTTCGCTGAAATTGGCATGCCTCTTCGCCAGTGGAGCGCCGCATGAGCCGCCTTGACCGACAGAGTTTTCTTGGCGCCCAGAGCGACGCAATCCTCAATGCCGCCACTATCGGCATTGTCGGGCTTGGCGGCGGTGGCTCGCACATTGTGCAGCAGGCCGCGCATATGGGAATAGGCGGGTATGTCAACGCCGATCCGGACGTCATTGAGGACACCAACACGAACCGGCTGATCGGCGGCACGCCCGCCGATGTTGCGGTCAGTTTGCCCAAGGTTGCGATTGCCGAGCGCTTGATACGCGGGCTTCAGCCGATCGCCCGGATTATCTCGATCAAAGACGACTGGCATAATGCCGTCGAGGATCTCAAGCTTTGCGACGTCATTCTGGGAGCCGTCGACGGGTTCAAGGAGCGCGAGCAGCTTGAGCGCTTCGCGCGCCGGCACCTGATCCCCTATGTCGACATCGGGATGGATGTTCATGACCTTGGCAAGAATGGCTTTCTTGTCAGCGGACAGGTGATCTTGTCCATGCCGGGCGCACCCTGCATGCGGTGCTGCGGTTTCATCACCGACGAGCGGCTGGAACAGGAAGCCAAGCGGTACGGCGCGGCCGGCTCGCGTCCCCAGGTCGTATGGTCAAACGGCGTCCTCGCATCTACCGCCGTCGGCCTGGTGACGCAGATTTTGACGCCGTGGTATCCGAACCCGCCCAATTTCGTTTTCCTGGACTATGATGGCAACAAGGGGACGCTTTCGCGTAACCCGCGCATGGAACTGCTGAAAAACCATGTCTGCCCGCATCATCCGGCCGACGAGACCGGCGATCCGCTCTTTGACATTCGCAAGCAGAAGTTTGTCGCGAGGCCGGTTGCTGTCGCTGCACCACCTCCGCCACCTGCGCCTTGGTGGTCGCGTGTCTGGAACCGGGTGCGGCGGGGTGGGCGCTGATGCAAGCAGGAGAGGGCACATCACAGAGGTATAGCCGGCAGCGTTCGTCCATATGCAAACCCATGATTGTAATGGTTTATTCTGGAATATGGACGAATAAAAAATTCCGGGTTGAGAATTCGTCCGCGCGCTCTTACGGTGACGCGCCCGATCAATTCCCGTGCCTTGCGAGTAACATGACCCGAGATAACAATAAAAATGGCATCGAAGCCGATTTCCTGCAACTCGCAAGGGTTGCCCTGACCGGCAGGCATCAAGACGTGCATCTTATTTTGCGCCGAGCCGTCAAGCGCTATCATCCTGTGGTGCCGCAACTCGCTGATGCGCTAACCGCGCTTCTGCATGAATCGCCGTCATCGGCTTCGCCGTTGCGCAAACAGGCAGAAGTGCCACTCCCGGTCGATCTGGACTCCCGGATGCATCTTATACGCGTCGAAGCAGAGCCCGTGCTTGACCATGAGCCGGTATTCTCAGCTGAACTCGCCGCATCCCTTACACAGATCATTGAGGAACGCAGTAACGTGCAGGCGTTGAGCCGGGCAGGTCTTGATCCCACACGTGCCGCTCTCTTCCTTGGGCCGCCCGGCGTCGGCAAGACTATGGCGGCGCGGTGGCTCGCGCGCGAACTCAAGCGCCCGCTTCTCATTCTCGATCTGGCGGCGGTGATGAGCAGCCTGTTGGGTCGCACCGGCAGCAATCTTCGTTATGTTCTCGAATATGCCAAGAAAATTGACTGTGTTCTGCTGCTTGACGAACTGGACGCCATCGCCAAGCGCCGCGACGATCAGGGCGAGATCGGAGAGCTGAAGCGCCTTGTGACGGTGCTCATTCAGCAAATTGACGACTGGCCGTCATCGGGCATTCTGCTTGCAGCCACCAACCACTCGGATCTTCTTGATCCCGCCATCTGGCGCCGTTTCGAGCTGCACATCGAGTTTCCGCTTCCGGACCAGCATGCCATCGAGCGTTTTATCGAAGGTCAACTCCGACCTTATTTCCCTGCGACGTCGGAGTGGAGCCGCCTGTTGGCAGTTGCCTTCGCGGGACACTCGTTCAGCGATATTGAGCGCGAGCTGTCGGCGGCGCGTCGAACCGCGGCCCTGGGGCATGCGCCCCTTGAAGAGCGGCTTGCGGGTCTGATGACCAGTGCATCGATCCCCAAGACCCGCCGTATCCATCTCGCAGCGGCGATCGTCAATCAAGGGCTATTTTCCCAACGCAAGGCACGCGAACTGACCGGAATCTCGCGTGATGCGATCCGCACCCGCGCAGCAAAAAAGAAAACGAAACCTAAGGGCCGGAGCGCGAAAGAGACCACATGACGAAGCGCAATTTCTTGCTCGGCAAGGGCGAGCGCCTTGTCGAGGATGTCGCCGGGGTCCGAGGTGGCGCCCCCAAAAGCCATCCATACACCTTCACCCAGGCCCGCGACCGTATCGCTCCTATGCTGACGCGCGCGGTGAGGGGCATTGATCAATTACCCGACGAGGCTTGTCCGAACGACCGCGCGGTTGCAACGGTCACCCTCAATCCCGAATACATCGCCAAGTCGTATTTTCCTGAACGGCTTTTCGAAACTCTTGGCCTTGAGCCTATCGGCAGCCGTCCGCGCCGCATTAAGCCTGAGAAGCGCTCCAAGGGGCGTGAGCCCGAAGAAACGATCACGACGGAATTGTTCGTCATGGGTCCGCGCTCGGCTTTTCGCGCGTGGCGCGCGTCGCTGCCGGGCTGGCAGGAGGAATCTACAGGCGCCAAAGATCTGCCGGCAATCGAGGAAGTGGCAGCGCCGACCATACGCGACAAGATCAAGGGCCAGTTACCCAAGAAGGGAGATGTCGTTTTTGAAGTCGTCCTTCACAGTGACGGCGGCACCGGAACAAAGGGCGTTACAACGCAATTCAGGCACTATCTGAAGACAATCGGAATAGACCAGCCACTTGACCGTCGCTTTGCCGCAGGTGGTCTTTGCTTCGTCGCGCTCGAAGCGCCCGTTGAACTTGCTGATCGCATTGCGACCTTCACGCCGGTCCGCGCATTGCGGCAAATGCCAGGTCTCCGCATCCTTCGTCCGAGTCTCAGGTCTGTCGGCGATACTGCCGAAGTCGTCCAGTTGCCGGAGAAAGGACCTATCGACCCGAACATCCGTGTTGCAATCTTCGACGGCGGCATTCCAACGGGACATCCAATCACAAGGTGGGCAAAGGCAATTGATCCTCCCGGTATCGGCAACGCGCTCACTGGACTCCGAGAACACGGTGTCGGAGTTACCTCGGCATTCTTGTTTGGTCACATAAATCCAACCAAGGCGCTCGGGCGTCCCTATGCCTCGGTTGATCACTATAGGGTATTCGACACCAACACGCCGAACGAGAATGAGTATGCACTTTATGAGGTGCTTGATCGGATCGACCGCATTCTCGTCGAGAAAACCTATGACTTCATCAACTTAAGCATTGGACCGCGACCTGTTGTCGAGGATGATGACGTGCATGCGTGGACTGCTGTCATAGACGAGCGTCTCTCACGAGGTTCTACGCTTGCAACAATCGCGGTGGGGAATGGAGCTGATGACCCCGATCCGACAAGCTCGAAGCGTATCCTGGTCCCATCCGATTGTGTAAACGCGCTGGCCGTTGGCGCTTGCGACAACGATGGCGAACCCTGGCGGCGATGCGCCTATAGCTCCATAGGACCGGGGCGTAGCCCGGGTCTAGTAAAGCCAGATCTCGTCGCGTTCGGCGGGTGCGACACGCGCCCGTTTTTTGTTCTCAACAAAAGCAACGATATCCGCAAAGAGACAGGCACATCGTTTTCCGCACCGTCGGTGTTGCGTCTGGGCGCCGGGCTGCGCGCGCATTTCGGCGACACCTTGAGCATGCTGGCAATACGGGCTCTTCTAGTTCACACGACGGAGCCGAGTGACCAGCCCTGCGAAGAGGTTGGGCGTGGCCGTGTCGCACGGTCCGTCGAAGATATCGTTCTTTGCGACGACGATACGGTGCGTGTCGTTTATCAAGGTACTATCGCGCCCACCCGGTATATCCGTGCGCCCATTCCAATTCCGTCCGAAATCATCCCGGGCAAGGTGACGATCACCGCAACACTTTGTTACCCGACCGGTGTCGACCCTCATCACCCTAGCAACTACACCCGCGCAGGCCTTGAACCGACATTTCGACCGCACGATAAGAAGCGCAAAAAAACCAAACAGGTGCACGCCAACAGCAAAAGCTTCTTTGGCAAAAGCCAAAGTGGACTGTTCGAGGACGAGTTGCGCCGCGACGCCTGGAAGTGGGAAAATTGCCTGCATACGCGTGTTTCGTTTAAGGGCGACACGCTGCGCAATCCCGTTCTCGACATTCACTACAATGCCCGCCAAGGCGGGCGTAATTTCGCGCCGAAGGAAGAATTACCGTACGCGTTGGTGATCACCGTACATGCAAAGAATCTGGGTGATCTCTACGACAAAGTCGTGAGAAAATATGCGCAGCAACTCGAAGCCCTGCGTCCTGTGATCGAAATTCCAGTCACGACTTAAGCCAGCCGTACGGGCAGCGTATACTTCTCGGGACACGCCGACGACGACAGCTTCACCCGTGTGTGGAGATCTACACGCCGACGAAATCGCGCTACCTGAAACTCAGTCTCTTGTACCCATCAAGGCGCCACAGGCTCGCGATCGTACCGCGTTCGGATGCGTCAAGGATTTCAGACTTCGTAATCTGCTCAGCCGGTCTATGCGATGCAGAATGGCCTTGCGTGCGTCAAGTGTGAACGGACCCATGCCGGCTGATCCGCTACGCCTCTGCGGCCAACGCATGCTTGGATCGTTGCGGATTTCCGACAGCCAATTTCTGAACTCAAAATACGGCCGCAGCTGGTCGTACCCTGCCTCGATCAGCTTGCTCGCAGACTTGTCGTGTCGAACGACAGTGCACGTCCAACATCCGAACCGGCCAGAAGCGCATGGCGGGGCAGTGGGCGCCTTTATTACAGGACACTCTCCGGACGCGTCTCGATATAGATCTTGTAGGACCTTGGGTCGGATCGCCCTCGGTCCGGACAGCCAGAAAATGGAATCCCACACTTCGGGGACCTGGAGATCAAGAATTGGCAGGAACAGGTCGTAATCGCGATTGCCTTCACGCTGCTTCTGCCAATGCCCCTCCGGAGTTTTCGCAAGACTCCGATCTCGTTGCTGGCTTTCAGCCCGACGGAGTCCCAGTACCACCACGGTGTTTTTTGGATCCTGCTCCTCGATAAAACGAGAAACTGGACGAATTCGCAGACCGGGCGTGCACCACCGCAAACTGTTAGTGGGCGGAGGATATCCGCGTCCAATGCTGCGCACGAAAAACCGGTCCTGCACTGGGGCGCGTAAGATCTTCGTTGCGAATCTTTCTCCTTCGCTCTCGAATTCCGCGCCAATGGCCGCCAACATCGACTTCACATATGCGTCGAGGATAGGATTCTCGACCCCAGTATCGCAATAGACCACCGTGAGGTTGAGGCTAGTGAGCCCAGATCTTCGATAGGCTGCCAAGATAATTTTCAGGGCGGATGTTGAGTCCTTGCCACCGGAGAAGGCAAGCAACCAATGTGCGTGTGGACGCGCCTGAAGTGCAGCGACCGACGTTTCGACTGCTGTCAGCACCCGGTCATTTGTCAAGCTGATTGAGGCGCCTTTCGATCGCCGCCTGATGGTCGAATCTGATGTGCTCAAGCTGCTCGTTTCCGATCGTGATCTGGCGATCGGTCGTTGCCCTGTTTCCAAAATATGAGACGATCAGAATGGCGACGAAAGAAATCAGCGCAATCGGCGCATGGGGCGTGCCAAAATATAGCAATCCGATAGATACGAGGCTGTATCCGGCGGCGATTACCATCGAATCGGCGAATCCTGTCCACAAGAGGCCGTTGAAATAGGCGATCGAGGCCTTCGTCGATAGGCTCTTGTCGTCATCCACCAGCTTGAAGAACAATGACCGCAGATTGACCCATGTGTATTTGTCGGGCTTGTCCTCGTAGCCGGCAATTCTCACCATGCCGGCTCGCAGGTTTTCGGCAATCCGCTCATGCTGACCCTTGTTGACCCACGTTCTAAGTGGGGTGACGTAGTAGAGTGCAGCCGGTACAACGACACCGACTAGATAAGGCGCTTTCGAAAAATCCGGCATTTGCAGAAATCTCCCCATAAGAATGCTCCACGCTGCAGCGCCGTAGACGATGATGAGCACTGCAGGTACGAGCAAGCGCCAGATCTGCATGGTGTTGAGAGTCATGGGTTCCTACATCCAATGAAACGTAGCCGCACAGGTCACTCTGCGGTAATTCGCAAAGCGTTCAATGTCTCGGGTGTAATAGTGCCTGTGACTTTCAGGTTGTAGTCGGACTGCATCTTTTGGAGGCCAGTCCTCATTTCCGGGCTCATCTTGCCGTCCAGTTCCCCATTGTAGTACCCAAACGAGAGCATGGCGAATTGGACCTGGAGAACGATTTCCTTGAATTTGTTGGCGTTACCGGGAAGCACCACTAAAGGCGCCGGAGCCGACGGCGCAGTTGTGGGCAGCTGGTAGGTCGGTGTTTGATATACCGGTGCCGGCGCCTGATAGACTGGCGCTGGAGGAGGCGGGTAGTAGGTGCCGCCCGCTGACGAGCGGTGGCTACTGTGGGAGCTGTGACTGCTGTGGCTGCTATGTGAGCGATGGCCTGCCAGCGTGAACTTGTGGTCGAGCTTGAAAATATCGAATAGCGATTTTGTCTTGCCGCCATCGCTGGGAAGCGCAAGAGGCATTGCGACGCTCTCGATCGGCATGAACCCGGCAGCGAGCAACGATGGGATCGCGAAGAGCCGCTTTTTCATGCGACGCCAAACCTTCCGTATCCGTGTGCCTTCGGATGCCATTCGAAAAAGCCGCCGCACTCGTTCCGGAGACCGCAGTCGGCGCAATCTGAAACGTAGGCTCTTTTCCAGTCCGAGATCGTCGAAGGTGCAAACATCCGATACTCGGGCGGAACTGTGCATAGCGGAAAATTGTAGAGCTTAGTCTCGATCCCGCGGCTAATGGCAAAATCCAGTGTCTTGCCGACTACGTCGAAGCCCACGGAACTGTCATAAAATAAGGAGTTCCACTTCTGTCGACCGTAGCCGATGTTTTCGAGCTGCATGATTGCCCATTTGTTGACGAACGGCAGTGCGGTCGTCACAAATTTCGCTAGGTCAAACAACTTGGGAGCATTGGGTTTCATAAGCACTGTGCGCAGCTCAATTTTTGCGCCAGCCTCGCAAAGGAGCGACAGGCTTTTTCTAACTTGGTCGAACGCACCTGGTTTCGCCACGATGCGATCATGGATGTCGCGATCGCTCGCGTAAACAGGGATGCCCCAAAGGATACGGGTCAGATCCAGACGACAAAGCTTAGCGAGGTCATTGTGGTCAAAATGCTGAGCGTTGGTCAGCACGTGAAAATCGATATCGCGGCGGGCCAACATTGTTCTTTCCAGGAACTCGAACAGCTCCGATTTGAAGAGAGTGGGCTCCCCTCCCGATATGCCGATGGTCGAGTTTTCTGGTGATAGGAGCACGGCCGTTTCGAAGAATGGAAACATGTCTACGTGCCGCTCTTTCGGAGGCTGCGAGCACATCACGCAGAGCTGATCGCACCGTTCCGTGATCAAAAGGGTGTTGTGTCGGGAATTCGCTCGGATCAGGCGGTGCGCCGTTCCTCGCCAAGGCACGACAAAAATCACGTCACCGTTCACCTCGCTCGGATCGACGCCAAATACACGAAGCTTGCCCATCGCTCCGGTGAAGTCCGCGTTCTCCGCGCTGGCGCTCTCCAACGCTGCGTCCAGCGAACCGACGTCGCTGCGGTCCTCCGACAATCCTTCGAACGATCTGAGGCGAACAACGTAGGGATCTACGACATCGGTTTCGATTTTGAGACGAAGCGGGATCATACATGCACTGGGATCATGTGATCCCCCCACGATGGCACGCGGGCCCACCTCGCCAGCGATTGCATCGCCGCATCATCGCGGCGAGTGATTATCTCGACGACCTTGTCGAAAAGAGAAATGTGTCTCTTGCAGAACCAGGTCTCGCTGCGAGCCACATCAACTCGTCCGTCCCGCGACAGGTCATCGACGACGTCTGTTCCGCAGAAAGGTTGATAGACGCAGTGTATGCAGTCGGCGTCGAAATTGTTGATCGACGCGTGGTTCAGGAGCCGCACTTTCGTCTGATCCACACCCTCGGCAACCGTGCCAATCGACAGATCAACGCGTCCTATGCGCGAAAGCATCCGAGCTTCGTCTGTCGGGTACAACTGCCCGTCGTGATCGACGACGACGTAGTCCGAGGCGAAAAAATTTGGATTGCGCAGGTCGACGTGGTCATCGGCTCCCGATCTAAGAAACCGGCGCAAACACTGGCTGAAATAATACTCCTCGACAAATCGGCCGGTACGGTGATTGCGGTCGATAATGTAGTCGATGAAATCGGAGTGGAGTGCATTCCATTTGGCTATTGAATTTGGATCGCTCTTTCGACGTCGTGCGAAACCTTGGTGATTTATCGGGCGGAGATAGATCGATCGTATTCCGTGAAGTTCGAAATTGTCGACGAGGTCACTGAAATCTGGCGGTCGGTCAACGTCTATCGTCGGCAACGCTGAAACCTTGCCGGGGCCAAGGCGTCGCACGGCCTCTGCCAGGTTGCCAAAGAATGTGTCAGTAACCAGAGGATCATGCGTGCGCTGACGCGTGTGGGTCTCGTGGTTTCCGTCCAACGACGTGCTGACGAACGTGTCCGGCTGGTCAAGAAAAGTCCACTCGCGGTCGCCCAAGCGCTGCAAATTTGTGCAAACAACAAACTGGCTGTTCGGAAACTTTGAGCGGGTGAAGGCGCGAACCTGCTCAAGCAGATCGATCCGAAGCAAAGGTTCTCCACCCTGAAACTCGATTTTTATCTCCGGACCCTTCATCCCGTAGATGAAGCCGAGCACCGCCTTTAGTGTTTCATCATTCCAGTCAAAGCCTCGTGCGGACTCCGGGGCGCGCGAAACCTGGCAATAGCGGCAGGTCAAATTGCAGCGAAGTGTGGGGACCAAGATAAGATAGGAGAGATCTTGCTGCTTCGACTGCCTCCGTGCCCATCGATAGGCAAATGACATCCAGTCGGGATCGCCTTCGCGTTCGAACGTGTGACCGTTTTCGCGGAAAAAATGGCGATCGACAACTGACAGAGCGTCACCTGCGTACCTCTCTAGAAAGTCACGACTTCCCGCGAAGAATCCACCGGCATCATCGGTGAACAGAAATTCGCCGGTTGAACGCTCTCGAAACTTAAGCGGCCAAACGTTCATTTCGCAGTGACCGCAGTGATCAGCGCTTGTCGAAGTGGAAGGGTCTCGACATAAATCTTTTCTCGATAAACCGAATGCAGGATGCTCTTGCGCACATCGTCCAACTGGTCCGGCGGAAGAGAAGCTACCTCTAAGCCCTCGGCTGACACTGAAAAGCGAAGCGACGGATACTGGATCTGAATGCGAAGCAATGCGCCTTCCACAAAACTTCGAAAGTTCCGTGGAACTGCGATTGTAACCCGCTCTAGATTGCGCTCTCCCACCCCGACCGAGGTCCTCCCGACCGTCGGGACTATACTTTGAATTTTCGGTTGACATCAATGCAATTCGACTGGGTCGGATTTGCCCGTCGATCGCATTTGACGAAATTAGTCCATATGCTGCGAAGACCCAATGTCATTCGAACTTGGCTGGCCGAGGTTGGCTGCTGAGCGCTCGGCGTCTTGATAATCGGTGGCCGAAGGCTAACGGAGTCGTTTTGGCAACCGTTTGACGGGCGAACAAGCATCGAGGCCGCGAGGCTTGCGCTTGCCTACGGTTTCCGCAATCCTGACAAGATGAGACGTTCGCCTCTTGGATTTGTGCTGGCCTTGGCAAAAATGCGGTTGGCTCGAAAGTCTTCCGCCGGGACGGAGGAATGGATACCGCTGTCGACGGCCGCTACTGTCCCTGAGGTGTACTACCCGCCAAAGGAGTTGGCACGGCGGCGTGAGAACACGAGGCGAGCGATCGAGCACGCCGCCGCCTACATCGCCGCTGAGTTGGAAAAGGCAAAAGAGCGCAGAGATCGGCGCCGCGGCCGACCATGACCCGCATGTCCTTTGCTGAAGAGCTTGAAAGCGCCGCGGATCGGATAGCGGACTTGTCGCGCCCGGATCTGCAGATAATTCTTCGTCGCGCGGCGTTGATGCTCAGGAATGTTGCCGGCGTGCCCCTGGAGCCTGCGACTGAAGATGCACTCAACGCAATAGCGGCTGAGATGAAAGTGGGCCGATCCGACCTCATACAGATTGTATTGCGCGAGTGGCTGGAGACGAACGCCTATCTCCCGGTGCGTACCATGGAAGAGGAGAGCGAAACCGACGGGAGCGCATAGTAGCGATTACGCCGTCCTCATTCGTCTTTCCAAACGACGCGCCGCTCCTCGTTGGTCTCCGCGCCGGCGACCGTCGGCGCTCTAAGAAAAACGGCGTATGAACCGCAGTCCTACGCGCGTCCGCAACAGTGGACGGTCGTCGTGCGTAGGACGGAGGAAATTCGCCCCCGCCGTGGGCGGTGAACGGGACAGCCGTAGGAGCGTCAGCATAGCGCCGGCCGCAGGACGGGACGCGGGACCGACTGTCCCCGTCCGCGGCGGTCCGCATGTTTCTGTGTCAGAATGGAAGTCGACCGGCCGCGATCGCGCGCAGTTCCGGCTATCGACAGTCCGGCGGCGAAGCTGCGATTGATTGGCCAGGGCCGGCGCCGGGTTGGCCTCAAAGAAATCGATCGGGTTTTGCCCCTTTCGGCCCCTCTCAATTGCGTGGCAGCTTGTGAATTTCCAGCCTGACAGGCCCACCCCTGTCACAACTCGTGCAGAAAAGCGCTCGCTCGACCGAACTGAACAGAGCGCCTTTTCCATAGCGGTTGATGAGACCGGCAGGCTTTACCGTTGCATGGTGAGAGCAGGATCTGCACCAGGCCCGCAATACATGCCATTCGCGAAGATCGCCAAGCGCGACATCAAGGCCGGCGTGAACGCTGCCTTCTATGATGGCCTGTGGCGGGATCTTCACCTCGCCCGGTGTCAGGATTTTCTCCATCACATGCCGACTGTTGTAGTGGATCAGCAACATGCCCGGCCGGCGCCGGATGGCAGCATGCCATGCGGCCTGACTCACCGTTGAATCGGGGGAACGCGAAATGGTTTCAGCCAAAGCCTGCTCCTCGCGATCCCAAACCTCGATCCGAAAATTGTCTTCCGCTGTTTTTGCCATAGCTTCGCCGGCCAGCGCGATTGACGCCAAGCCATGGTCCTTTGCTGCCCAAGATCCTGCTGAAATAAGGAACATATTCCTGTCTCGTCAAGGGCGCTCTTGACTCATTGTTCTCTTTTTGTTCACATTGGCAGGATGAAGCCATAGGAGGCGAACCATGGAACTTCGCTTGAACATTGAGGGCGCAACACCCCAAGAACTCGCACTTGGCATCGCGGCAGCCGAAGCAGTGTTTGCGCGCGCCGGCATTACCGCGTTGCAAGGCGCGGAAGGACTGTTCGCGTTGGAAGGCTGGGACATCAAGGGCTTTCCCGATGACGACAAGCCTACCGAGGACGAGGACCTAGCTGCGGCAGTCTGGATGGAGGCCGACAAGGCTGCGGCGGCGGCATGTTGTGCGGACTGGCCGGAGGAAAAAGTTCCACGCGATCAGGTCATGGAACTGATCAACGTTGCCCGGACGCGGTTGCAAGCTGAGGCGGCTCCAGATACATGGCCGGAGCGGAAGCAGCTCTATCCTGAGGTCATCAAGCGGCTGGAGATCACGGCCGGCCCGGACCGCCAGATCGATTTCGATATTGCCTTTGTTCTCGGCTGGGTTCCCGAGCGGCCGACGCTGGATCGGGTTGAGCCGCTTTCGGAAGATGGAGACCGTATCCCCTTCTTCACCAGCGACCTTGCCCAGGTCGAAGAGATGGCTCGCAAGGCGCTCAAGGACTGGACAATCGAGATTGACCGAGATCCCTGTGATGCCCACGTTTTCGACCCTGCGGCCAGCGATGATGGTGATGAATTGCGCATGGCGGCATGGCGTGATTTCGACGGCTCGTTGCATATGGAGAAGCCGCCAGCAAATCCTGCAATCGCGCTGACGCTTGCAATGATGCGCGGCCAATCCATGCATTTCGAATAGTGGTCAAACGCAGCCGGAGCTCACCAACGCCATCGGTCATCGACCGCGACTGGCCACACCAAGTTGCGCTGCCGGATGACCTCTGCACGGACCGGAATTTCACCATGATCGCGAAGTTCTGCCAGGAACGAGGGCTTAAGCATCAGACGCGGCATGTGCAGGCGATATGGCCGAACGGCAAATGTGAAACCTATCGACTCCATTGCTTCAGCGACGCCGCATCTGCAGAGGTGTTCCTTGATCACTTCGAGGGGCTGATGTTCGATCCGAGGCGGGATCGGGAAAATGGAAAGGTGCGAGGCGTCTGGCGCCGCACGGGCGAATACGCGCCGGTTCTCGATCTCGGTCCGCTCAGCGTACCAGAGATCCTGCGCAGCTAAGTCACGAGCTTTCGGGGCGAACTGTCTCCACCGAGAGCGATTCAGCGGGAAGCGGACGCAGCAACTCAGCCTCAGGCGTTGTCAGATTGATCCAGGCCTCCCAATTCTCCGGCTGAAGGACCACAACCTGCCGATTGTGATACGGCGCGACATCCGGTCCGGGATCGGTCGTCAGCATGGTGAAGGTGGGCGGCTTGTTGCCGACTGGCTCACGCCAAAGCCCCGCGACAGCCATGAACGGCGAGCCGTTGAGCGTGAAACGATGTTTCGCCTTCGGATATTTCGTGCCTGTGAATTCGAAGAACGCGGACGCAGGAACGAGGCAGCGGTTACTGTTTCCGAATTGCCGACCCTCGGATCGGAAGTTGAACACAGGCCCGCCTTTTGGTCCGGTCGGCGGAAATCCGAACGTCATCAATGCCAGTTCGATCGTGTCATCAGCGGCACGCATTATTGGCGCCGGGTCATTGATGTGGACGTCACCCGCCTGGGGCAAATCAAGTTCGGTTTGGTGGCTGGGGATTTTGAGCGCGAGCGACGCCATCATCCGACAATATTCATCCCAGAGTACATGCTGTTCATAATCGTTGCACATGGCAGGCTCCGGACCTCGGCGACCTGCTTACAGTAAGGCTATCAGCGGCACGATGAAAAGCGGCGCGGCGCTCAACTGAACGGATCCCGTTCAACGAAGATGTCAGCCTCTTTTGCGGCCCCCGCCCCGCGCAAGGGGCCATAATGCATGGAGCCGCCGGACCGCAAGGGGGGCGGCAAACCGACGCTGTAAACGAGTCCTTTCGTCGGCGGTCTCAGACGTCTACGCTACCGGATGGGGGGCGGATTCGATGCTCAGGGTTCTCGTCGACACGTGCGTCTGGCTGGACATCGCCAAGGACTATAGGCAGCAGCCCCTCATCGGCGCGCTCGAGACCCTCATTGGGGCAGGCGAGGTCGAGTTGCTGGTGCCGAAGGTCGTTCTCGATGAGTTCGCACGCAACAAGGAACGCGTCATCGCGGAGACGCAGCGCAGCCTCAATTCCCATTTCCGCATCGTCCGCGAGGCCGTCGCCCAGTTCGCCGACGACGACTATCGGGCGAAAACTCTTGAGGCGCTGAACGAGGTGGGCCACAAGATCGCGGTATCGGGTGACGCGGTGAACGAGTCCGTCGACCGAATCGAGATGCTTCTGCGACCGGTCCGGCCGCTAAAGGCGACCAACGCCATCAAGGCCCGCGTGTCCGACCGCGCCATTGCCAGGCTCGCACCCTACCACCGCTCGAAGAATTCGGTTGGCGATGCCATCCTCGTCGAGACGTATTCCGGGATCGTTAAGGCGGCTAAGGACGGTGCTAGGCATGCCTTCGTCACCCACAACACGCGCGACTTCAGCGACGAGAGAGGAGACTTGAGAGCACCGCACGCTGACCTTGCGCCGCTCTTCGGCACCGAGTCCTCCACTTACTGGACGTCGCTGGTGGACCTGCTGAAGACCGTGGACCCCGAGCTTCTCGAAGACCAGGAGGAGGAGCACAACTTCTCCATGGAGCCGCGGCGTCTGTCAGATATCGTCGAGGCCGAGGATAGGCTGGTGCAGCAGGTCTGGTACGATCGTCACTCCATGCGGGCGGACAGCATCGCAAAAGGGAAGACGAAGGTCCTGCCGGAAGGGGAGTACTCAAGAGATCCTTACAGTCCGCACGAGATACTGGACACGATCTGGGCGGGCGCTCTCGAGGCTGCGCGGCAGACCGAGGAGGAAATCGGCAAGGAGAACCTCGGTCCCTGGACGAGTTTTGAGTGGGGGATGATCAACGGCAAGCTCAGCGCCTTGCGCTGGGTCATGGGCGATGATTGGGACATGTTGGATACGTGAGAGGACAATACATGAGATTGGGAATTAACTGGGCAACCGTTATCCCGACGGCCGTTTTCTTCATAGCGCTCTGGCTGCTACAGTCGGCGTTGTCGACGCTCTACGAGGCCGTCGAAGCCTCGTGCGGCGTCTTCTCCTGCGGCGAGAAAATCGCAGTCGCATACCAGTTTCTGTCGCTGTCGACGGTCGTGTCGGCAGGCGCCGCCGCCTGGGCATCGTACCGTTTCAACACGGCGATCTATAAAGGCAAGGGGTAAGTCCTTGAAAGTTTTGGACTAAGCCGCCTGCCTCCGATAGCAGAAGAGCGCCTTCGATAGTGGGTGTTCCTTGGGCCGCCCTCCGCTCCCCCTTACTAATAATCCGCCGATTTTTGTGAGAATTATAGCGCTGCCGAGATACCCAGCATCCGGGCCGACGGCGTCGAGTTCACATTTATCGCAGGTGCGTCCGACGGGTTGGTTCGGCGGAAAGGACGCTCCAGGCGAACGGGAATTCATGCCTCTGCGATGAGAATCCTGAGCGCGAGAATGAGCCTGTGAGGGTGGCCAGATTAGCTGCAGATATTCCCTAGCCCACCGGGGCCAGCAACAGCGCCTTTCATTGATGGCGCTACGACATCAAGTAGAGATCGTTCATCGTTTCCTCGTCGAGCAAACCGTCGAACCAGACGTCGAAGATTGTCTCGAGCAGGAACTCCTCGTTGCTTGCTTCGGAAAACAGCGTGAGGGACGCGTGCAACTTCTTCGCATCAACGTCACCGAAGACAGCGCGAGCGCTCAGGCCGGAGAGCCGTTGCACGGTGCCAACGCATTCCCGATAACGGCCTCCGAGGATCGGAAATGAGAGATAGGCGCTCGCTTCGTCGAGCGATGTGATGGCGTACGGCTCAGGCGCAGCGCCGGTTCGCCCGGTAGCCAGCCTTGGGAAAATGAGCTCCATGTAGGGAGTGCACATCATTCCTCGACGCAGTATGGCAAGCGCGTCGTCGTATACCAGATCCTGTGCGCTGACGAACCTCTGCAAGTTGTACTCGTCGTGCATTGGCTCAGAACCTTTTATACGTTGGCCTGTGTTGGATTATGGAAGGACCGATCCTATCCTATCGCAGGCAGTCGCAATCTGACGGTTGTGCCTGCCCCGAGGATGCTCTGAATATCGACGCTTCCACCGGACTCCTCTGCAAAGCGCTTCACCATCGGCAGTCCAACGCCGCCCAGGCCTTCGCTCTTTGTGGTGAAGAAGGGATCGAAGGCGCAGACAATCGTCTCGGCGGTCATCCCAATACCGTTGTCCGTGATGCTGACATCTACCTGAGTGGCTGACAGGCCATCAAAGACAAGGGCGGTATCTATTGAGATCAAGCCGCCGTTTGGTAATGCATCGCGCGCGTTGACCACCAGGTTCAGTATCGCGTTTTGCAAACCAAGGCGAGTGCATCTTACCGAAGGCAAGTCCGAACTGACCCGAACCTCGAGACTAATATTGGGATCCCATGCGCTTCGGATGAGGGTTTCGATTTCAGCCAGGCAGGCGCCTACGTCTGCATATTCGATTTCTGTCCGGCTCTCTCGGGCTGAATTGACAGTCTGTCGGACAAGGGCGCCTGCCCGTTTCAAGGCTGTTTGGGCGCCGGTAATTACAGGCCCAACTGCTGAAGCCGCTGACACGCTTGGGTCGCGGGCCAGATGGTTCAAGGCCGATGAAGCGACCTGTATGAGATTGCCCAGATCATGAACGACGCCGGCGGTCGATAGCTGCACGGGCAGGCCACCTCGGGCAATCTCGGGTGGGCCGTCGAAGACATCCTCTTTCATTTCTGGGCGAAACATTTTATTCCCCCTGTTGTTGAGGCGACAATAACTTTGTTGAACCGTGTAAGAAGACATGCGTTGATGTTTGGCTGAGCGAGTAATCGTGCAATACTGCAGGTTTATACCTTGGGATCTTCAGCGCGAGGAGCGCCGCGTCTTGAACGTTTCGAAAGAAACATCTCATGAGATGGGCCTCTAGTGGCCATGGAGCGAATCGACGCGCAAATCCCTCTCTTATTGGTAGCCGACTCCCCCGATATAGTTGACGAGCAGCCGCTCCTGGAGCTCCTCCTGCTCGTAGAGCGCCTTCATCGCATCGCGGATGTCGAGTACGCCAAGCAGTTTCGGGCCGGCGCCGAGCACGGGCACGTTCTGCAGGCGTTGTGCGGTCATGGTCTGCCACACGGAATGGAGATCGTCATCGGGACCGCAGTATACGACAGACCGGCTCATCAATGCCGCTGCGGACGCTTCCGTCGGCCCTGAATTCGCCAGATGACGGACAAGATCGGACTTGCTCAGCACGCCTGCCGCCTCCCCACTGCGTTGGCACACTACGACCAGGCCTATGCCGGGTTTGGACAGCCACAGCGCAGCTGTCCGCAGTGGAGCTTCGACGTCGATCGCCGCAAGACGCGCCGATGTCGCTGCATGTAGACTGTCAACGCGCATGACACTACTCCAAGGGCGTCTCGCGGCCGCAGCCGGGAGAGCTGGGGTTCGAGGTTCGTTTACTCTTCAAAGGGAGTGTTCATCACAAAATCGACGGAAGATGGGGCCTTGTAGCCGGGTACAAAGCGCTCACCGAAATCCCGGGCAAAGTTGTCATAGGTCGTTTCCGGGCTGACCTCGGCGATGCGGCAAAAGCAGCGCGTCATCCGCCCCTTCATCTGGAGGCGCGGAAATTCGCCCACGATCCCTGCTATCTCGGCGGCAGGAATGACACTGTATTGCAGGCCGACGACGTCAAGGCAGATCCCGGCTGTGCAAATCGCCACCTCAGCCTCCTTGTAAAGGCCGATCGACGGCGTCGAGTTGAGGGCGACGCTGTCCCATATCAGCTGAGCACGACGCTCATCGAAGCCGCCTTCCCGAACGAAGCTGCGAGCGAGATCGGCGGCCTCCACTTCGAAACGGCGCGGGCCGGCGAAGTGTTCATTGAGAGTGATGTCATGCAACAGGGTTCCGACGGCAACTACCTCCGAGTCGTGCTCGATGTTCTGGATCTGTCCGATCCGGGCCGCGAAAAGCCAGGATCGGACCACGTGGTTGAACAAGTAGGGTTCGCATCGCTGGCGGGCATATTCAATCGCTCGGCCAACCAGCGGCGTATCGGGGACCGAAACCCCCGCAATCATATGATCATCACTCTCGTTCATGTCAGTGGCCTTTCTCCTCAGCCCTCATTGACGGGGACGCCTTTCGTTTCATTTGCCGTACGTCGTCAGGTTCGTCTCGTTGGTATCGACGACGAAGACGGCAAGCAGACGAGCACCTTCCGTCTTGCTGGCGTTTTCGCTAACGGCATGACGGTCGCCCGGGAATTCGGAGAAACTCTCGCCGGCGCGATAAGTCTTCACCGGCCCATCGTTGACCTGGCTTCGGATCGCCCCCTCCAGAACCGTGGCATAGATGAACGCGGATTTGGGATGGGTATGGGCCGGCGACGTACCCCCCGGCGCGTACTCGACGAGCACGGCCTTCATGCTCTTGCCGGGCACGTTTGGAAGGGCCTGGTCGTAGACAAGCTTCACGCTGTCCGCGTCTTTGGCCATTGCCGCGGTGAAGGGAGCGGCGGTGAGCGCTGCGCAGAGAAGTGTTTTGATCATGTCTGGTCTCCTTGTTGAAATACGAATGGTAAGAGAGTGCTGATCTGATGGATCAGAGGATCGGCGGTCGCTTTTGTTTGCTTATTTCGGTGGCGTGTATCGGCTGAGCCAATCATCGAAACGCACGGCGCCGATGCGCGCATTCTCGCCGGGCACCAGCGTTCGGTCGTCGATTGCCACTTGGCCGTAGTAGAGCGCGCCGGGATCCGGGACGACTTTGCGCGGGTCGTTGGTAGCCTTCAGGAAGCGCTCGACAAGTTCGCTCATGCGAACACGCTCCGGGCCGGCAATTTCGATCATGCCGTTCAACGGCGCGGCAAGCGCGACGTCCGCCATCGCATCGGCAACATTATCAGCCGCCATGGGTTGGAAGTAGGCCGGCGACATATGAATGGTATCCCCGACGGCGCCCGTGTTTGCGATGGCGGCGGTGAATTCGAAGAACTGAGTGGCGTGAACGATGGTGTAGGGAATTCCGGACTCCCTGATCAGCTTTTCCTGAAGCAACTTGCCGCGGAAATAGCCCATGCCCTGCAGCCGGTCGGTACCGACGACCGACAGCGCCACGTGATGACGGACGCCGGCGGCCGTTTCGGCGGCAAAAAGATTACGCCCGGATGCCCCGAAGAACTCCAGGGCAGCCTTTTCCTCGAACGACGGCGAGTTCGCCAGGTCGACGACGACCTGCGCACCGGCAAGCGCGGACGCCAGACCCTCTCCCGTAACGGTGTTGACGCCCGAATTCGGCGACGCCGCCAGCACGTCGTGTCCTTTGTTTCGCAGCCTCTCCACGGTCTTTGAACCGATCAGCCCGGTTCCGCCGATGACGACGATCTTCATGTCTGGTCTCCTGGTGTTGCAGGTCGCAATTGCACTGCTTAATGCTCGAGGCGAACGCGTCAGCTACTCACTGCGCAGATGCGGCATCTTCGATGAACGAAGTGAGCTCATGACAGCTGCCGGGGCGCGGGGGCTTCGGAGCTGCCCGACGGCGACGCCGTATGCGCCCCGCTGGAGCACCTCATGGCCAAACGCGCGAGAATAGTGTTCGAGGGTGCGTACGCGCGGAGGTCAGCCATAGCAGCGTTCCACTCGGCGAGTCCTCTAAGGCGCCACACACCAGTGTGATCGCGGGCTTGAACTGAAGACCCGCGGTCATCGCGCGGTTTGACATTGCAAGCGCAACGGCCAGCGCCAAGAAATCAGTGGGCTGCATTTGCTGTTCTCCTCTGCGGCTCGTGGCCAATGCGGAGAAGAATGCACCCGCGTAGCTCGCCAATCTATTGTGCGGAAGGGTCCGTCATACGATGCCAAGGTCCAGGGTGGTTCAGCTTGACGATCAGGTCGTACGCGAGACGGCAGCCATTTTCCTGCATCCAGCGGCGAATACGCTCTAGCAGCGAAGAAGGGTACCGGCACTGCGGGTGCGCATAGGCAACAGGGACTCTCGTCAACGACAGCTTGCCCTGAACCTCGGACCGCTCAGCCCGATGTCTTCATATGGATCACCCAGCCAGCTAGTCTGATCGTCGGGGGCCGGCCGTTATTTTGCCGGGGTCAAACATCAAAAGGACCTCGGAGTTACCAACATGAAAATGATCCTTGCTGCCGCCGCACTCCTCGTTTTAGTGGGCGGAGCCACTGCCGGAAGCGACCATTATGGGTCAGGCGGGGATCAACAGTCCGCAACCACCACTGATACCATGCATACTGCCTCGACCAAGAAGCCAGACCAGGATGCCGGCGGCCGCAAACCGTTCCCAGGCCGAACGACTCTTACGGCCAGGGCATCTGGGGTCATTAAGCCTTAAAATGACGTTGGAAGGACCGGGGCGCAACCGCGGTCCTTCCGGATATGGATCAAAATACTTCTTTTGCCCGCTGGGGGCCGACGTCTTTTTGGTGGATTGAGCCCCTGCGATGCGAAGGCGTAGGCACTTCTGCCAGTTCGGCATCAGTTCCATATGCTGTTTTGAGCTAGCCGAATGGCAGCCGTGCCGCGGCACTTGTTCCTCGACGATGCCAGCGCGCTAGTTCCATTGCGCAGTGGTTCGGTTCTACCATCTTCGACATTAGCCGACAGAACAGGCATTCGGGCCACCGCTCTGCTATTCGAGCACATAACGTTTGTCCTCGCGGGCCGCCTAATAAGCGGTTCATGGTCCGCGAAAGGTTTCCAAAAATGGTCATTGTCGGCTCCTAGGAGTTACAGACGACCCGCGATCGTGGTGAAGGACACTATCCTTTGATGAAGGCGAGCAGGTCAGCATTGACCTGATCCTGATGTGTGGCCGTGATCCCGTGGGGCGCGCCGGGGTAATAGATATCCTTTGCGCCTTTGATCAGTCGGGCCGACTTGACTGCCGAGTCCTTGACGGGGACGATCTGGTCGTCCTCGCCATGCAGGACCAGGGTTGGTACGTCGAACTTCTTGAGGTCCTCGGTAAAATCGGTCTCGGAGAACGCCTTGACGCTTTCGTACGCGTTGACGAGACCCGCCTGCATGCTCCAGAGCCAGAACTGATCCAGAGTCCCCTGGGAAACCTTGGCGCCCGGCCTGTTCGCGCCATAAAACAACGGTGCGAGGTCCCGGTAGTACTGCGAACGATCCTTGACGAGGCCAGCCCTTATGCCGTCGAATACCTCGATCGGCAGGCCTTCCGGATTGGCCGGCGTCTTCACCATGATCGGCGGAACAGCGGCGATAAGAACAGCCTTGGCCACCCGCTTCGTCCCGTGCCGTCCGATATAGCGAGCGACCTCGCCTCCTCCGGTGGAATGGCCGACCAGCGTGGCGTCGCGGAGATCAAGCGCCTCGATCACGGCTGCGAGATCGTCGGCATAACCATTCATGTCGTTACCCTGGGAGGCCTGGCTGGAACGGCCATGCCCGCGCCGGTCGTGCGCAACCACGCGGAAGCCGTTCTGCGCGAGAAACAGCATCTGGCCGTCCCAGGCGTCGGAGCTCAGTGGCCAGCCGTGCGAGAAGGTTACAGCCGGGCCGTCGCCCCAGTCCTTGTAGTAGATTTCGGTGCCGTCCTTGGTCGTGATGGTGCTCATCGTTTTGATACCTTTGCTAGATTAAGGGGTGGAAGGCTTAGCTTCCGATCACCAGAGCCGACGGATCAACCCGCATTTCAGCGATGACGGAGACAGCGAGGCCAGCCAGCAAGAAGTCGCGGCGGGAGGCGCCAGCAGTGAAAAGTCCATCTATACTCACCGTGTCCATCTTGAAGTGTGGTTTTGAAAACCGGCTCTCCATCACGATCATCGGGTGACCTACACGTCCCACTCGGGGAGGGGCGAGCGAAGAAGCGGGCAACGCTCGATGATCGTGATGGCGAGGAAAAGAATGCGCCGAGCCGGTTCACAAACCTATTCTACGGAAGGGTCTGTCATGCGATGCCAAGGTGTAGGGCAAGCACGCTGAGATAACGGGTCTCAGCCGACGTTAGAGCCGAAACGGCAGGTGGGACGTTTAGGCACGGCGCGGCAGGCGTCGTCAATACCGTTGCATAAGCGCAGTAGGGCTGCGTAGGCTCGCACGATTTGTGTCGAGCATTTGGCAGCCCTGCACTTCAAAGAGTTCGCTTCAATGATAGCCGATATCGGCACGGACCTTGCCGCGAAACACCCAATAGGACCAACCGGTGTACATCAAGATCACTGGCAGCAGCACGAGCGTGCCGACAAGCAGGAACGCCTGAGTGCGCTCGGACGAAGCTGATTCCCAAAGCGTGAAATGGTAGGGAACGATCATCGGATAGAGGCTGATCGCGATCCCCACATAAGAAAGCACAAAAAGGCCGACGGCGCCGATGAAAGGCTTCGTCTCACTCGAAGTCTCCAAAGCCCGCCAGGTGAAGAAAGCCACCGCTGCGGTCGCCACAGGCACCGGCGCCAACATTAGGATGTTGGGCCAGGCGAACCATCGCGCGGCGATGGCCTGGCTCATGAACGGCGTCCAGATGCTGACGATGCCGATGCCGATGAGGACGCCAACAAGGCACACACGGCCCTGGCGGCGCGCCGCCGCCTGCACCTCGCCCTCTGTCTTCAGAATCAGCCAGCCGGCGCCCAGAAGGCCGTAGCCAAACAAAAGGGCAAAGCCGATCAAAAGCGAGAACGGTGTGAGAAAATCGAACGACCCGCCGGAGAACTGCCTGCCGGCAACTTCGAAACCTTGGATGAAGGCGCCGAGCACAACGCCTTGAGCAAAGGTGGCGATGGCCGAGCCGTAGCAGAAACCATGATCCCAGAAGGTCTTGTGCTCGACGTCGCGAAAGCGGAACTCGAACGCCACGCCACGGAACACCAGCGCAAGCAGCATCAGGAGGATCGGAAAATACACCGCTGGAATGATAATTGCGAAGGCAAGCGGAAACGCTGCAAGAAGTCCGAGGCCGCCCAGCACCAGCCAGGTCTCGTTGCCGTCCCAGATCGGTGCGATCGAATTCATGATCGTATTGCGCGACGGGGTATCACGAGCGAAGCCATAGAGTATACCAACGCCAAGATCGAAACCATCCAGAAGCACGTAGAAGAACACTGCCATTCCGAGGATCAGAGTCCAGATCGGCACGAAATCAAGCACCTGGGTCATCGCACTTCCCCCTTTTGAAGTTCGACCGCCCCGGCAAGAACCGGCGCCTCAGGCCTTCCCCCCTCGATCTGCGCATCCGCCTCGGCGGCGACTGCCGGCCCCTTGCGCACGATGTGCAGCATCAGGAAGACTCCTGCCGGATAAATTATAAGATAGACGGCTATGTAGCCAAGCAACGAGACCACCACGTCAGACCTTGTCAGGGAAGGCGACACAGATTCCATCGTGCGCAGAAGACCATAAACTGTCCAAGGCTGGCGTCCGACCTCCGTGGTCATCCATCCGGCGATGACAGCCACGAAACCGATGGGTGCCGCGATCTGAGCTATCGCGAGAAAGGTCCGCGAGGTCTCCAGCCGCCCGCGCCAACGCAGCCATCCGCCGAAAAGGACGATGCCCAGCATTAGAATGCCGCAGCCGACCATGAGCCGGAATGCGAAGAAGGGGATCGCGACAGGTGGGCGTTGGTCGGCCGGAAAGTCCTTGAGGCCCTTGACCTCCCCGTCAAGCTCGTGGGTGAGGATGAGGCTCCCAAGCCAGGGAAGGTCGATGGCAAAGAGGTTGCGCTCGCCGTTGTCGTCCGGAATGGCGAAAAGTGTCAGTGGCACGCGCTGCGCGGTTTCCCAGCGCGCTTCGATCGCAGCGAGCTTGGCCGGTTGGTGCTCGAGCGTATTTAAACCGTGCTGGTCGCCGATGAAAATCTGAAGCGGGACCAGCACGGTCAGCAGCCAGAGCGTCATCGACAGCATCGTTCGGCCTTCCGCTAGGGACCGCTCGCGACGCATCAGATAGGCGCCGACGCCCATGACGACAAAGCCGGTTGTGACGAAAAAGGCGACGACGGTATGGGCCAGGCGGTAGGGGAAGGAAGGGTTGAAAACCACCTTGAACCAGTCCGTCGGGAAGAACCGGCCATCGATGATCTCGTAGCCGGCGGGCGTCTGCATCCAGCTGTTTGCCGACAGGATCCAGAAGGACGAAAGCAAAGTTCCCAGTGCCACCATCAGCGCGGCAATGAAATGCGCCCAACGTGGCACCAGTTGCCGTCCAAACAGTAGGACGCCGAGGAATGCCGCTTCCAGGAAAAACGCCGTCAGGCCCTCATAGGCGAAAAGTGGGGAAAGGACATTGGCGGTGGCATCGGAAAAGCGGCTCCAGTTCGTGCCAAACTGGAAAGGCATGACAACGCCGGTGACGACGCCCATCCCGAAAGCAATCGAGAAGATCTTAATCCAGAACGTGGAGATACGGAGATAGACGTCCCGCCCGGTGAACAAATTGAGGCCTTCCAGCATCGCGATGAAGGCGGCCAGTCCGACAGTGATGGCCGGCAGCAGGATGTGCCAGCCGATGACCCAGGCGAATTGCAGTCGCGACAGGAATACAGGATCGAAATCCATCGCTTGTCTCCCTAGGCGCAAAGGAGGTGGCAAGAGCGGCCTCAATCCAACTGTTGGTAAAGCCGCCGCAAATTGTCATGGCCCTCTTTCAACGTCTGATCAGAGGAAAAATGGGCATCGATCAGAGGTCAGTTTGGAGCCGTTTTACAAATGAGATCATCTCTCTTTCCAGGAAGTCGCTCAATAGTCTTCGACGCCGATAAGTTCGCTACAGCGTATGGCTATGTCCTTTACGTCAACCTATTCCTGAGCGCCACGAAGAATGGCCCGAGGGACTATGCGATGCTATTGGAGGAAAGCATGGGTCGGCTTATGCCAGAGTCTAGGTAGCGCCGACCCCACGTATCAGAGCGGGCAGTGTTTCCCAGGCCCCGATCAGCTCGCCGTTGGCGATCCACGGCATCCGCCCGCCGCGTGGCGTCCATCGCAATGCCCGCGATCACTGCGTCAGGAGCTTTTGGTCCCACACTGGCTTGGTGAGGAAGTCCACAGCGACGGCCTTGCTGCGGTCGATCGGATCGAAGGTCCCGGACGACGCATCGCGCGGGATAGAATGGCTTATCACAAACCTGCCAGGGCGTCGCGATGTGCGGACGGGTCCTTCGGCCCCGACTAGTCCAGTCCAGTCGATGGGCGCATCGGTCCTAGACCTTCGCATCGCATCATAAACGCTTCCGTTCGATAGTTTGGGCGGCGGCTCCGTCGCATTCTCCATGCATGGGGCACCCCGGCCCCGCATGGAGAAGACGATGTACAAACGAATGGGAATGCCTGGTGCATCCATGGCTATTGCCGGCGGGGTGACGGCTCAGACCGCCGAGAGCAAGCCGACGATCGTGCTCGTACACGGCGAGATCGAGATCGCTGGGGCCAAACCGGTCCGCATGAGCGACCTCGTCGCGCGCTTCCTGAAGCCGACCAACGATCCCCGCAAGGTGCTCCCGGATCCAAACCCGCGGTTCGGCGCGGAGCTTAGGGACCGTTCGCTCGTGCCGGGCGTCACCCCGCGCATCAGCGCAATCCGCCTCGTCGACTGGTTCAGTCACGCTTCGATCCGGCACTACTAGTCCGCAGCCGCCAACGACCCGCGCGTTCCAGGATGTCGCGTGGGCCACGAAATCAAACACCAAAGGAGCGCAAAACATGAAAGAAGACCTTCCTTTCCCCTCCGGACCATCGCGCCGCGGTATCTTATTGGCCGCGCTCGCAGCCACAGCTGCGGCCGGCCTACCAATGGCTGCTCACGCAGAGGCGAAACATAGGCAAAGCATCACCTCTTCCAACTCAAGCAAAGGAGCAACCACCATGAGCACGATCACGACCAAAGACGGCACGGAAATCCATTACAAGGATTGGGGGCCTAGGAATGCCCAACCGATCGTATTCCACCATGGGTGGCCCCTCAGCGCCGATGATTGGGACACGCAGATGCTCTTCTTCCTGCAGAACGGCTATCGCGTCGTCGCTCACGATCGGCGCGGGCATGGCAGCTCGGCGCAGGTGAGCGAGGGTCATGACATGGATCACTACGCCGCCGACGCTGCCGCCGTGGTCGAACGCCTTGACCTGAGAAATGCCATTCATATCGGTCACTCTACGGGTGGGGGCGAAGCAACTCACTACGTCGCGCGGCATGGTCAGCCTCAGGGCCGCGTAGCGAAGCTCGTGATCATTGGCGCCGTGCCGCCAATCATGGTGAAGACGCCAGCCAACCCGGGCGGGCAGCCGATCGAGGTGTTCGACGCCGCGCGCCAGGCGCTCGCCGCCAACAGGGCGCAATTCTATCTCGATTTCGCGGGTGGTCCCTTCTACAGCTTCAACCGGCCGGGCGCGAAGCCTATCCCAGGCGTGATCCAGAACTGGTGGCGGCAGGCAATGATGGGGAGCGCCAAGGCGCAGTACGACTCCATTAAGGCCTTCTCGGAGACGGACTTCACCGAGGATCTGAAGGCCATCACCGTACCGACTCTCGTGATGCACGGAGACGACGACCAGGTGGTTCCGATCGCGGATTCGGCACTGTTGTCAGCAAAGATCCTGAAGAACGGGACACTCAAGGTTTACGAGAAATTCCCGCATGGCATGTGCACCACCCATGCCGACACAGTGAATCCAGACCTGCTCGCATTCATCAGGTCATAAGCTCGCGCCTTGCCCCGGCGAGAGCCGATCGCCGGCCGTCCTCCCCTCCGGCCGGCGATCTCCAAACCCAAACTGGTGCCAAGGCGATGATCAAGACCATCCTCTGCACCGCTGCCCTATTAGTGCCCCGAGTCGGCGAACGCCGCCGGCAAAGTCACTCTAGTCTCCGACCAATCGCGAGCCGCAACGTGCCGGGCAAGAGCATGCGCGGCGTCCGGTATGAGCCGGGCGGCAATTCTCCCGCGCACAGTCATTCAACCTCGGAATAGAGTGGAGGATTCCCCGATTCGGTTTTAACAAGAAGGCAGGGCGGCGTCGACACTCGTAGAGCCCAGTTGATCTGTGATACGCAACGCCTGAACTCGACGTTGTCGATCGGCCTCCACATCGCCGAGACGAGACCGGAAACGACCTGCCACAACTTCGCCCCGGATTTCGGTGAACGCTACGTGCCTCATACCGAGCGCTTTCTTCGGTCGACTTCGTGTCGAACTGGCCTTCGAGGAACAGGCATCTTTAAAGTTCAGGTCAGCCGAATTCGTCGCACCAGACGAATTCAGCTTCAGCACTTCACCGCGGTCGGCGAATGGCCACGTTCCGGCGCCCTAGTCCAACCTGTCGGCCCTATGCGGAGTTCGGGTTATTCCAGCGTACATACCACCGGGCTCGCGCATTGGCGCCGGTAGCGTCTCCCATGCCCGGATCAACTCGCCGATGGAAAGGACTTCCATCTTGCGCATGACGTTTCCACGGTGGAGCTTGACCGTGATCTCGCTGATGCCGAGTTCGAATGCGATCTGTTTGTTGAGCCGCCCGTGAGCGACCTGGCGCAAAACCTGACGCTCACGCGGCGTCAGCATCTCAAATCGCTCAACGTTGCGCTTAACGACCACGGCTTCCGCGCGCCGCGCCGCATCCATCTCAACCCCCGCCATCACGGCGTCTAGGAGTGTCTGGTCCCGCACCGGCTTGGTCAGGAAGTCCACAGCGCCGGCCTTCATTGCCTGGACTGTCATCGGGATGTCGCCGTGCCCGGTCAGGAAAATGATTGGCTTGCGATTGCCGTTTTGGGAAAGCTGATACTGGAGATCCAAGCCGCTCGATCCTGGCATGCGCACGTCGAGGATCAAGCAGCCGGGCTTGTCCAACACGTCGGCATCAAGCAGTTCGTGGGTCGAGGCGAAGCAGATCGGGCTGCAGCCCGCCGACAAGATCAACTCCGACAGAGCCTCTCGAACAGACGCATCGTCATCGACAATCATGACGACGGGCTGCTCCGCTTCCTTCGGTGATAGCGGCGCCGATCTCCGCTGGAACGGCTGGTCAACTGCCATGCTCATCCTCCTTCTCTTGAGGCGCGCAATGCGTCTCCTAGGGCGGCAAGCAGGATCTTTGCGTTGAAGGGCTTCTGGAAAAACCCTGCGACGCCCCGCGCGCGATCCTGATCCGCTATCTCGTGGCGGCCTGTGATCAGGAACACCGGCAGCTCCGGGCGCGCCTGCTTCACTGTGTCACGAAGTTCGAAGCCACCCGTCCCGGGCATGCTGATGTCTGTGATGATCGCATCCACCTTTGTCAGCCCGCTCTCTAACAGCGATCTCGCCGACGAGAAGCTTCGGACTGAGTACCCCGCGGACTCCAGAAGGTCCTGCAGCGATTCCAGGACCCTTGGATCGTCATCGACCACCGCCACGACGGGTCTTGGCTTATGCACTTTCAGCCCCCTCCAGACCGACGTGAGTGATAGACCGGTATCTCCAATCGCTCTGCGATGCGCACGGGCCGGCGACCAGCACCGCCGCCATTTTCTGCATAACGCTCGTCGGTGATGGTGAAGACAATCCGGTGGTCCATCGTCATGATGCAGCCTTCCCCTCGACAGGCAATGTGAAGATGAACGTCGCTCCCTGCGGCTCGTTCTTCCTCGCCCACAGCCGGCCACCATGGGATTCAACGATCGAACGCGAGATCGCGAGCCCCATGCCCATCCCTTGGGCTTTCGTTGTTTGGAACGGCTCGAACATGCGCTCGAAAATTGTGAAACCCAAGCCACGATCGGTGATTTCGGTTTCGATGACATCGGCGATCCGCCGCGCGCGCACGGAGAGAACCTTGTCATTAAAGACGGTCTCCATCGCCTCCATGCCGTTGCGCATAAGGTTGACCAGGACTTGCTGAATCTGGACCCGATCAAGCGTGAGGAGCGGCAACTCGCCGTCGATGTCGACGTCCAAACGGACGTTGCGACGTGATGCCTCCTCAGCCATAAGGTTTCGCGCCTCGATAACTACGCTCTCGAGCGCCGCCTCGCTCCTCTTCTCAGTTGAACGCTTGAACAACGCACGGATGCGATTGATGACATCGGCTGCCGAGTTCGCGTCCCGCGTGATGCGCTCGGCCGTGATCTTTGCGCGCTCCAGATTTGGAGGCTCGGCGGACAGCCATCGACGGCATGCATCAGAATTGGCGACAATGGCAGCCAACGGCTGATTGACTTCGTGGGCTATGGACGCCGAGAGCTCCGCAAGACTCGCCGCCTGGCTTGCTCGCGCAAGGCTCTGTTGCGCCACTCGCAGCTGTTCTTGTGCCCGAACTTCCCCGTCGATGTCGAGTGAAACACCGTACCATTGCAGTATCCTTCCATCATGATCGCGCCGAGGCTCGACCCTGCACTCTGCCCACCGAAAGTCGCCGTCTCTCTCACGCCAACGAAACCGCATCGCGGAGCCGCCGCCCGTTTCGAAACAGGCCAGCAAGGCGCGCTCTACGCCCGGGGCGTCCTCCGGGTGAACGAGCTCTTGCAATAGATGCTCGATGCGCGGCTCTTGGATAGCTTCGAAGTTCGGGATGACGGAGCGGAAATGGTCCTGGTATCGCTTGTTGAAGTAGACCGGGCCGCCTACCGGCGTTGCGCTCCAGATGCGAACCGGCACCGCGTCTATCATCTCCTGAAGCTGGCGCTCGCTCCGTCGTAGCGCTTCTTCCGCCTGCACCTGATCGTCGATGTCGTGACAAATCCCATACCACTGAACGATATGCCCGTCCTGGTCCCGCAAAGGCTCCGCCCGGCTTGACATCCAGTGGTAGGCGCCATCAGCGCGGCGCAGGCGGTACCTCATGGAGAATCGCTCCCCGGTGGCGAGGCAATGGCGGAGCGCGTTTCCGAAGGCTGGAGAGTCGTCCGGGTGGGCGGTTTGAGTGAGAGCCTCCACGCGACCCACGCCCGGCTTGTCCATATCGCCGGGATTCAAGCCGAGGAAGTCAACCATGCGCTTGTTGAAGAATACCGGTTCACCATCCGCTGTCAGACGCCAGACGTGGCTCGGAATCAGATCAACCAATTGCGAGAGTTCCTGCTCTCGATCGCGCAGTGCCTCCATGCTTCGGCGCAATGTAAGCACCGCCAACTGATGCTGCCGCGATATTGCGGCCACGAGGAGAGATGAAAACGCCGAGATGGCCAAAAAAAGCTGCAGCATCACCTGCCGTTCTCTCTGTGACTCGGCATCGCCGACAAACTGGCTGTCACCGGATATCGTGAGCGCCATAGTAATCAGGGCCAGGAGTGTCAAAGCGACGGCGGCGCCCCTGAACTCAAAGCGCACTGCGAGCCAAAGAAGGGGCGGCATGATGATGTATGGGGTGGGGAGATAGTCGTTGCTTAAGGAAAGTGCGGCTACTCCCAGAAAGATCAGGCCCAGAATGCCGGCCTCCGTCCACTGCGCGGCAGAAAACTGGGTTCCGCTGCGCCAGTGCTGGATAACGACTAGTGCCAATGGAGCTACGAGCAAGATCCCGGTGGCGTCGCCAATCCAAAATAGCGGCCATACGTCTGTGAAGGTTTGGGACCTTACGTCAAACCACGCAAGTGTCGCACTTCCCACCGTCGCGCTTGCGAGCGGGGCGACCCCTGCGCCCAGTGCGACAAATGCGAGAACCTCTGGCATGGTATCCAGCCGAACCGCGCGACCATTCGTCCACCTTATGAGCATGGCACCGACAACCGCGCAAAGCACGTTGCCGGCATAGATCAAAAGGCCAGCGGGCACCGGACTGTGGTACCACACGAGCTGCGCGAACATCTCCGCAAGGCAGCCCGCCAATATCCACCACGGCCAACTGTACCGAGAGGTGAGAGCTAGCGTCGCGATGAAGACGCCGGCCGGAGGCCAAATGGAAACGGTTATTCCTGGAACGATTGCGAGCGCCTGAGCGAATCCGCACCCCAGCACGTAGGCCGCAACAAATAAGCCTAGATGCTCGATTTGGGGGCGGTGCGACCAGACTCGCATCATCGGCTTCTCCTGCCGGACAAAGAAAGCCTCAGGACTGCTGCTACTTCCCATAGCGGCCACACTGGCTGTCTGGATGAGGGCCGACCACGTCATATGCACACCGGTCTAACCTCCCAGTCCGACCTCGCGCGGATCCATGCATTGCATCGAGGTGGCAACCCTAGCCGATGGCGGAGTGGTCCAAATAGCTAGCCTTGGGGATGGTGTTGCCTAGACCACCGCGCAGAGACCTCGTCGACGTCCGATGGCTCGGGCCGGGCCACCCGACGCCCACATATTGTTGTCTCGCCGCGGATAGACACGAGCACCGGAGCGATATCGCGACCTCAGGCTACGGGAGCCTGAGCGCGCGATCTCGCGTGCCGGGACAGCGCGATAACGGCGCCGCCATCGACCTCGACACATCGGCGGATCTGGGCGCCCCGCTGACGCCGTCGATCACCGACACGACGATCAACAATTCGGAGAATACGGTCTCTGGGATCGACGCGGATGTGGCCGGCGCGGATGCGACGGTAACCTTCAGCGACGGCGTCATCTATGCCCTAAGCATAGGATAACCCGTGCCTTCGGCTCATGGACCACCACGGCTGCGCTCATCTACCATATAAACTGGTGTGGTGACCGGGTATCGATGCTGAGCGAAGGAAGGAACCTGAGGCATCGGCGGGGCACTTGGTCGGACAAGTGCCTGAGATGCTTTTGTTGGCCAACGAATTCGCTGCGGGTGGCCGTCCCGCAGTACTGACTGAAGACCAGGCCGACGGAATTGCGCAATGCAGAAATCATACCTTTGCCTGACCAGACCATCTCCCACGAGGAGCTTCGGTCTACGCGTCTTGCTAATAGCGGTCGGCCTGCTGGCCTCCGTGACGATGGCCAGTGCCCAAGAGGTGCTGCGAGTACCCTACGTGACCGATATCGGCACCTTCGATCCGGACAACGGGTTCGAGACCGGCGCGATGAGCGCGATCAACAACGTCTACGAGGGCCTCGTCGAATATGAGCCCGGTACGACCAGGATCGTTGGTCTGCTCGCCAAGAGCTGGGAGATATCGGACGACGGGCTGACTTACACCTTCCACCTGGTCAACGGTATCAAGTTCCATGATGGCACGCCGCTCAATGCGGCGGCGGTCCTAAAGTCTTTCGAACGCCGCCGCGATCGTGGGCTGATTCTGAGCTACTTCCTGGCCAACGTGAAGGACATGAGGGCGCCCGACGATTCGACGGTTGTGCTCACACTCGGTCACCCTCAGCCTTCGCTCCTCGATGCCCTTTCCAGTCCGTGGGGGCCAAAGATCATCAGCCCCGTAGCCCTCGCCGAGCATGACAACGGCGACTTCGCGAAGACCTGGCTCAATGAGCATGCGGTCGGCACGGGCCCATTCAAACTGGCTGAATTCAAACGCGGTCAGCGCTACGTGCTTGAACGCAACGACGACTATTGGGGCGACAAACCGTTCTTCCGGCAGATCCAAATTTCGCTCGTTCCCGATATCAGCCAGCAGATACTTCAATTGCAGGCGGGTTCGATCGATGCCGTGCCGATCAACTATCCGTTCGCCCAACTCACCAGCCTGCCGGGGGGGCTGGAGATCACCGCCGCCCCGAGCATGATACCGTACGATCTCTTCGTTAAGCCGAACTCGCCGCTCGAGGACGCGGAGGTCCGCACGGCCGTTTTGACAGCGATCAACCCGGCGCTGTGGGTGAAGGACGCCTTTGGAGAGTTCGCAAGCCCGTCGAAGTCGGTCTATCCGAACGTGATGCTCGACCCGGTGAATCCGATCCGGTTCCCGACCGACTTCGAGGCAGCGAAAGCCGCGATCGCCAAGCATGGCCCGGTCAATTTAGTCATTGGCCTCCATAGCGCGGCCCCAAGCTACGGCCGCATCGCCGACCTGATGATAGCGCAACTGGCATTGATCGGCGTAAAGGCAACGGCTTACGTGCTGCCCTCCGGCGCTGCTTACACTTTGAAGGACGACCCAAATCCTCCCGATTTGCTGCTCACGATCGCGGGCCCGGACGCCGCTCATCCGGAGAGCCAGGCCAAGGTGTTCTTCACAAAAGATGGTCCCCTCAACTTTTTTGGCCGGGTCCTACCGGAAGCCGATGCCATCGTGGACCAGGCCGGGCGATTGACAGACGTCAAAGAACGCGACGCTCTCTACGAGAGAGCGGGGCAGATGTATTTCGATGCAGGCATCGTCATCCCGCTTGTCGACGTCAATGATGTGGTTGTCCACGCCGAGGGTCTGAAAGACCTTGGCCTCCGTCCCGTGTACCCGCCCGGCAACATCGACTTCGGCACCGTTCGCTGGCGACCCTAAAACCGGGCCGTCCGGTCCATTCTGAAAGCAGGTCAGGCTCGTGCCGCAGATGGTCAAGCTTTTGCACCAAATGTCCGAACCCGTGACCGAGTCCGTCCTCGCCGTCAAAGACCTCTCAGTCATTCTCAGCCGCGAAGGCCGTCCATCCCGGGTCCTCGATGGCATCAGTTTCGACATGTTTCCGGGCGAGATCATCGCGCTGGTCGGGGAAAGCGGTTCCGGCAAGACAAGCATCGGGCTGACGCTTCAGGGGCTCCTGCCGCGTGAATACCTGCCGCAGGTTGCGGGCTCGATTCGGCTTGCCGGCATCGAGCTTATCGGCGCGGGAAGGCGCACGTGGCAGTCCGCCCGCCGCCACCTCGTCCGCGCCATCTCGCAAGATCCGATGGGCGCGCTAAACCCCACCATGACGATCCGCCGCCAGATGCGAGAATCCAATGCGGGGCCCGCGGGATCGATCGACGACTGGCTCAGCCGGACCGGCCTGCCTGACCCGGAGCGCATCGCCGATGCGCTTCCGCATCGCCTGTCGGGGGGACAGCGTCAGCGTGTGCTTATTGCCATGGCGATGATGGCAAGACCGAAGCTACTCATCGCTGATGAACCGACTACCGCGCTCGACGTCACCACGCAGGCGCAGATCCTCGACCTGTTGCGCGATCTCGCCCGCGAGCAGCAGACGGCAATTCTGTTCGTTACGCACGACCTGACTGTGGCGGCTTCGCTGGCCGACCGCGTCCTGGTCCTCTACGCCGGGCGCATCGTTGAAATGGGCCGCATACAGGACGTTGCCCGCAATGCTGCGCACCCCTACTCCGCCGGCCTACTCGCCGCTCGATTCGATCTGGACTCTGATCGACGGCGCCCCCTTCCCACTCTCCCGTCCGAGCGCACGCCCTTCATAAATGTTGAGAACCGCTGCGCTTACGCGACACGTTGCCCGATCGCCCAGCCAGATTGCACGGCGATCCGCCCGCCGCTGGAGGCTGCTTCCGCCCACGGTGGCGCAGTCGCCTGCCTTCACCACGAACAAACCCCGCTTCTCTCAGCGCAGCGTGCCGGTGCGGAACCATGGCCGGCCCAGGTGATCCAGGAAACCGCCGCCTTGAGGCTGTCCAACGTTGGAAAAACATTTCCGACAGGCGCCCGATCGATTTGGGGACGGCGTCGAGCGCGGCCCGTTCTTAGGTCGGTCAACCTCTCGATCAAGCTTGGCGAGTGCGTGGCCCTGGTGGGCGAGAGTGGCGCCGGCAAGTCCACCCTTCTCAGGATTGCTGCCGGGCTCGTGGCACCCGAGAGCGGCTCCGTTACACGCTTCGACAAGAATCCCCCTCAAGTCGTGTTTCAAGACCCAGTGGCTGCGTTGACGCCGTGGCTCACGATTGGCGAGCAGATAGGAGAACGACTGCGGGCCGTTTCCTTGGACAGTGATTACGGCCGCCGTCGCGTCGGAGAGGCAATAAAGCTGGTCGGCCTCGATCCGGTCCTGATGGACGCGCTTCCGGCCGAGATGTCGGTCGGGCAGTGCCAGCGCGCCGTCTTGGCTCGCGCGGTAATTGTCCCTCCAAGGCTTCTGCTCTGCGATGAGCCGATCAGCGCCATGGACGTGTCGCTGGCTGCTACCACCTTGAACCTTCTTAACGACCTTCGGCGGCGCCTCGACATGGCGATGCTCTTCGTAACCCACGATCTGGCGGCCGCCCGGATCATCGCCGACCGTGTCGCGGTGCTGAAGGATGGCGAGTTGGTCGAGGTTGCCGATCCAGATGCTATCATTGCCGCCCCGCAGTCCGCCTACACGCGGTCTCTCGTAGCGGCGATGCCGACCTTGCAGGCGGGAGGCGGATGATGACCGGCAGGCCAAGACCGGACACGCTGCCTGCGCGGCCTCGGTTCAACTGGCGCGATTTCTTCCGCCGTGCCGGTTGGCTTGAAAGCGTCGGCATTGTCGGGGTACCTGTGGTCACCCTTGTGGCCGTGCTGGCGCCTTGGATCACGCCGTTCGACCCACAACTGCGCGTCTCCGAGGCCTATCTGCCGCCTTCGGCCGGACATTGGTTCGGCACCGACGAAATCGGCCGCGACCTTTTCTCCCGCGTCATCCTCGGCGTTCAATATACGTGGTTGCCAGGGCTTGCCGTGATCGGTCTCAGTCTCGCTGTGGGCTCCCTGGTCGGACTGGTTTCTGGCCTGATGGGCGACAAGGTCGATCTGGTCATCGAGCGCATCGTTGACTTGTTCTTAGTCCTTCCATCAACGCTCATCGCGCTCGCTGTCGTGGCGTCGCTTGGCCCCGGGCTCATCAACACGATGATCGCGCTCGCCATTTTCTGGTGGCCATGGTACGCGCGCATATCCCGTGATGAGATTCGCCGCCTCAAGGCCCGCCCGCATGTCGAGGCGGCGCGTATCGCCGGGGTCCGCGGTCCGCGCCTCCTGTGGCGTTACTTGTTGCCGGGAGTGGTTCCCGCCTTGCTCATCGGGGCCTCGCTGGATGTCGCAAATGTCATCATGACATTATCGCTGATGTCGTTCCTCGGCCTTGGGCTGCCTGCACCGGCGCCTGAACTTGGAGCGATGACGTCGCGTACCCTCGACAGTCTCACCGTCCATTGGTGGCTGCCGATCCTGCCGGCCGCGATCATCTTTTTCCTCTGCCTCCTCGCCAACCTCGCGGGCGATGGCATCCGCGCCGCACTGAGGGGGGCGTAGGTGCTGGCATATCTGACCAAAAGCGTGGTCGGCGCTGTTGTCGTTCTCCTGGTGATGAGCTTGATCGTTTTCGGTCTTCAAAGCATTATCCCCGCTGATCCAGCGCGGGCCATTGCCGGACCGAGTGCTCCGCCGGAAACGGTCGAATTGATGCGCGAGCAGCTCGGACTGGACGACCCGGCTGTCGTTCAGTACGGGCGCTTTCTGATGCGCCTCGCGCATGGGGATCTGGGGACGTCAGTAAGGACCCGGCGGCCGGTGTCTGAGGACATAAAGCAATATCTTCCCGCTACGCTTGAACTCGGACTGGCCTCGATTGCTTTGGGAGTGGCGCTCGCCGGCGTCATGGCGGCGCTTCAGTTCCTTGTTCCGGGATCGGGCGGCATAAGACTAGCTCTGGTGGGGGTGGGCTCGACGCCGATCTTTCTGTCGGCCTTACTTCTCGCCTACTTTTTCTGGTTCCGACTCGACTGGCTTCCCGGAGCGGGACGGCTTACCTACCGCGACTTCGCAGGCCCTACGGGACTCAACCTCATCGATGGAATACTGGTCGGTCGGCCCGAAATCAGTGTCGACGCGCTGCTGCACATGATCTTGCCTGCCCTTGCACTGGCGTTGCCCATCGGGGTCGCGGTTGGGCGAAGCCTGAACGGTGCGCTTCACGAGGTGATGAGACAAACATACATCCGGACAGCACGCGGCAAGGGTCTCAGCGAGACGAAGGTGCTGTTGCATCACGGTCTGCGCAATGCCGCTACGGCCCCACTGTCCATGCTCGGCCTGCAGGTCCGCCTTCTCTTCGGCAATTTGCTTGTCGTCGAGCGCATTTTCGGGTGGCCTGGTCTGGGTCTTTACACGGTCCAGGCTTTTGCCAGCGCCGATCTCCCGGCAGTGCTTGGCGTCGCCATCGTCTTCGGAATCTTGTACATCGTGGTCAACACGCTCATCGAGATCGGGCAGTCGATGGCTGATTCCAGGATCAGCCTCTGAGGGCGTCCACTCAGGCGCTTGCTGTCACGGCGGTAGGTGACGAGTCGGCAGCGCGGATCGGGAGGCTGAAGGTTATGGATGCGCCCCCTGTCTCGACATTTCCAGCCCAAAGCCGTCCGCAGTGTGCTTCGATAATCGAACGGCAGATTGCTAGGCCCATTCCCATTCCATCCGGCTTGGTTGTGTAGAACGCCTCGAAAATTCGTTCCGGATTGCTAAGCCCGCGGCCGCAGTCTCGCACTTCGACCTCGACCGTTCCGTCATTCTGACGCCGCGACACGACCCGCAGCGTTCGCAGGTTAATGCTGACGTCTTGCATCGCTTCGATGCCGTTGCGAACGAGGTTGAGGACGAGCTGCTCCATCTGAACGGGATCGGCCGCCGTCGCAGGAAGGTAGGGATCGAGGTCAAGGGCCAGCTTGACGCAGCTCGATGCGAGTCTGTCACCCAGCAGGTCACACACTTCTCGGATGATTGCGTTCAGATCGATCGCGTGCGGTTCGCCTTCGGTCTTGCTGAACAGCGCCCGGATGCGACTGATCACCTGCGCCGCCGCATCGGCATTTCTGGTGATCTTTTGGGCGACCCGGCTGGCGTGATCGAAGTTTGGCGGATCGGCGTTCAGCCATCTCTGGAACGCGCCGGCGTTGGCCACGACCGCCTGCAGCGGCTGGTTGAGTTCGTGCGCAATGGACACTGACAACTCGGACAGGCTGGCAGCGCGCAAAGCTCGCGCAAGCCGTTCGTCCGCCAAACGCAGGGATTCCCGGGCCCGGACCTCGTCGTCGATGTCGAAGTTCACCCCGTACCAGCGAAGAATAGTGCCGTCTTCGTCGCGAAGCGGTTCGAAGCGCGAATCCATCCAGCGATATTCGCCATCCTTCCGGCGCAGCCGACCTTTGTGCTGGAGTGGCTCGCCACGGGCAAAGGATTTCTCGAACACGGCCCGCACGGCCGGTCGGTCATCGGGATGGAACAAGTCTACATGCGAGGCGAATTGCCGCCTAGCTCGCGGCTCCTTATTGGCCGAGTCGACGCCCGCCCAGTCGACGAACCGTTTGTTGAAATAGTACGGCAATCCCGCCGGCGTCATTAGCCAGATCATGGTGGGAACGGTATCGACCAGAAGCCTGAGCTCCCTCTCGCTCTGGCGCAGCGCTACTTCCGCCTTCCGCTGATCGTCGATGTCTTCGGTATGGCCATACCAGCCGATGATCCTTCCACGGTCATCGCGCGAGGCAACGCCCGTGTCCCGAAACCACCGGTAAATGCCATCATGCCGTCGGACCCGCTGCTCATCATGCAGCGGTTCCCCGGTTATCATGCTGCGACGCCATCGCGCCATACTGGTTTCGACATCGTCTGGATGGATAAATTGCGCCCAGTAATAATCGTCAGCGTCCATGATCCGACGCATCTCTTCGGCTGAAACACCGACGTAGTCGAGCATAGCACGATTGACGAACCGACGGCGGCCATCGGGATGGGCAGACCAGCCTAGGCCTGGGATGTCCGTCATGTTAGGCCCCGCACCCTGGTAAACGCCGCCATAGAAGCTGACGGTCGCGAATATCTTGACAATGAGCCACAGCCCCATCGCCGCGGCTACGAATATGGCAAACCTGACTGCTCCATCTTCAGCCTCGTATGCCGGCGACAGCAGGATCGCCGCTGCAAGTACGCCGCCCGCTCCAACCGCCGCCAACCCTGCCTTCCAGCCAATGCAGATACACACGACTGCAATTGCGACCAGCAGGGCGGAGGGCTCGCTAGCAAACAGTGACAGCCCGACGCTCGCCACGCCGATCGCGCCGGCCACGGCGCGGCGTTGTATCGATGATGTCAGCTCCATTTCAAGACCCTCTCGAGAGGGCCCCGCACCCACGTTGCTAGGCGCCCCGGACAACCCAGGGACCCCTGGCCCTGATTGTCCGCCTGACATTGAACATCACTGAACCGCATCTCGGCCCGCCGTTCATCGGACATTTTCTGGAAGCGAGTGCCAGACGCTATAGAGTTGCGTGATGGAGCGTGCCTGCATCTTCTTCATCATGTTGCTGCGATGCAGCTTCACCGTGATTTCGCTGATGCCGAGATCGAATGCGATCTGTTTGTTCATCGCACCGGCAATCACAAGCCTCAGCACCTCGCGCTCGCGAGGGGTAAGCGTCTCGTATAGCGCCATGTTCCTGCGCGATACCTGGGAGGTCGCCCTCTGAGCGATGTCAGCGGCTATGGCTGCCGAGACGGCGTCGAGGAAGGTTTGATCGCGCACCGGTTTGGTGAGGAAATCCACTGCCCCTGCTTTCATGGCCTGGACGCTCATGGCGACATCGCCATGACCCGTGAGGAATACGACCGGCGTCAGTATGCGATTGACTGCGAGGGCCCGCTGGAGGTCGAGGCCGCTCAGGCCAGGCATGCGCACGTCGAGAACAAGGCAGCCGGGGCGATCCGGCAGCTCTGCGTCCAGCACTTCCTGGGTTGAGGAAAAGGATATCGATTCGATTCCAACCGAACTTAGCAATTCTTCTAAAGCGTCGCGGACCGCGACGTCATCGTCGACCAAGACCACCAGGGGATCGTCTGCCACTCCTAAGTTTGCCTCGCCCATGATCCGCGCCTCGGGGAGATCTGCTGGACACATTGGTCACGCTCGCGCTGGCAATTATCAACCTTGCGGCCGCCAGACGTCAATCGGGAGCGGAGCTCCCTTCATCCCCCGGAAAGCCTTCTAGCGACACACAGCAGTGCGCCACGGTCAAAATAGTGCTTCTTCATTAGGTCTTGACGTAGCCGGTTTGCAACTAGCAGCGCAATCATGACGAAGGGCTGTCCCAGCCTGAGAATTTGAGTGCCCGACCTAGACCTGGGTATAGGTGCGCGCGCAGTCGACTTCTGCCTTCCACATGCAACGGCCCTGCGGCTTGCCGGATACTACGAGCTCGCCCAGTTTCGACCCTCTGTGCCATTCATTGCCGACGACATCTGGAGACCTTCGACCACTCGATGGATCGGCGTTCGAGCGGCGGCGTGGTAGTCCATATTGCAGACCTCCCAACCTGAACGCGTGGGCGAAACCTCATAAGGTCGACCCAGCCAGTATCGAGGAAGCAGTCCTTGCTTGCGACCCCCATGTCGCATGTCGCGCTCCCATAGATGATGTCCTGCGACTTCCATGCTCAACGAAGCGGTCAAAAGCAGACGCGCCACTCGTCAGACTGAACCGAATGTCGATTTGACAGCATGGGCGACAATCCAGGCTGAATTCCGGTTTGCAATTTTATGCGACTTTCGAAGCACAGAGCGTGAACATCGAACGCGAAGGCGGCTTTGCTACCCGACCCTGGAAGCCAGTTTTGCCGCCCCAAGGGACAACGGTCAGCAGCGTGTGGGGTCGGGGCGCCCCGGAGATCCTTGCGTCCGAAATCAACGATTCAGCCACGGTCAGCCCGGGAGGCGCGCACGAAACAACGTGGAGCCGTCCGTCAGGCGCGACCTGGAGACATCCCGGAATCCAGCCTCAGTCATCCACGCGCGATACTGACCTTCAGTGTACGATTGGCCGTGGCGGTAGAGGTTCAGGAAGGTGAGATTCAGAAAGACACCCTCAGGCGGGCCAAGGCGGTCGTTATCGACGACGCCCGACCCCGCAATTGCGATCTCCCCTCCGGGTTTGAGGCAACCCGCCGCGTTCAGGATCGAACTGCGCGCTTGGTCCGGCGGAAGGACCTGGACGACGGCCTTCAGGATCGCCAGATCGTGCCGACCGATCGATGGCGCGACAGTTATGTCCCCTTCTTCGACAACCACGTCGTCGGCACCGTATTCTGACAGGATATCTGGCGCGACCGCTGCGACCGTTGGCAGTTCCATCAGCGTCGCCGCAATCTGCGGCCACCGCTCTCGAAGTCCGACGAGAATGGTCCCGGATCCCCCGCCGATGTCGATCACCGAATCGATCGCCGAGAGATCCATTTCCTTGGCCAGTTGTCGGCCGAAAATCACCCCGCCCGGTGCGAGCATGCGGCTGAAGGCCGCCGCGGCCTCAGGCCCCGCTTCGGAAAAGTCGTGCAGCGCAGCCGGCCGGTTCTGTCGCAACGACTCTGCCGTCAGCAAGTCGGCTCCCCAGAGCTCCCGCAGGAGGGCATGATCGCCGCCGCGATAGGTTGGTTTGGACGCGTCGAGGAAGGCCGCCGCTTCGGCTCCGTTGCGAAATTGACCATCCTTGACTTCGAGGAGATCGATGCTGGCGAGCGCGTAGAGAAGCCGCGACAGACGATGGGGCTCGATTTTGAGCGCCGCCCCAAGGCTGTCAGCAGTCATCGCGTTGCTACCGAGCCGGGTGAAGATTGCGAGGTCCAGCCCGGCGCGAAGCGCCAAGGCCGCGGGCACCGCTGCGATCAGCTTGTTGATCCGATCAGAATCCACCATGCCACATCCCCTTCCGCGATCCAGGGCCGGCGACCAGAAGTTTGTCACGGAACCGAAGAGCGTTTGAAGTAGCATGGTCGACCAGACCGATATAGGTGTCCAGTTGGTATTCGAGCCGAGACCGTGAGCGACGAGGGGCTAGCTGGCTGACTGTTGATCAAGCCCTGCGTAAATCCAGGCACGCGTCTGTTCCAGCACTTCATCCGAAAACGAAGGGTCGTCAACCGCCGGGCGAGGATCACTGCCCCACCATCGCCGCAAAGCTTCCGATCGCCGCGCGGCGCCTGTCTGCCGGGTCCAAGGCGGCGATTTTGCCCAGGTCCACAATTGGGCACAACCGCGGCTGTCAATGTGGTCGCTTGCGACGTCGGCTTCCAGGAAGCGGCCAAACCGATTTCAGCATCCGAGATGGGGCCGATTGCGGATTGACCGCTTCTGCCGTCGGGGAGCCAGATTGCGGGCCTTCGACGCAGGTCTCAGGATTTTGCGTCCGTACCCTGGCGCCCTACCTAGCAGGCCCTCGGACCGTCCGAGAACTGGTCAAAATACTCTCTCGAATCGAGTCGAGGCTGAGTTGCCGCCGCTCGCGCAGGCGATCATTCCGCAAAACAAGTGTAAGAAGCGCCTCTCCTCGCTTGCGGCGGGGATAACTCACAAGTTCACTCTTTGTTCTTTTCCGAAAACGCCTGGCGAGATATAGTCTGGCGTGTCCTCGAACAGATTCCTCAGGGAGGCAGCGCGCCAATGACCGTCCAGCCCACCAATACCATGCTGCAGGGGGACAGGATTCTCAATGAGCCGACAATCAGCTGCCCAAGCTGCAAGACGGAAATCAAGCTCAATGAGTCGCTCGCGGGTCCTTTGATTGCCGCCACGCGTGAAGAATACGAAATGCGCCTGGCGCAGAACAAGGCATCGATGGCTGCCAGAGAAGAGGAGCTTAAGCACCAGCAGGCCGAGATCGCCGCCGCCAAAGAGGACATCGCCAACCAGGTGGCTGAGCAAATCAAGCTTGAACGTGCCGGAATTGCGGTCGAGGAGGCCCGCAAGGCAAGGCTGCTGCTATCGGTAGACCTGGAGGACAAGGATAAGAAGCTTGCCGAGCTGGAGGCGACGTTGAAGGCGCGCGACGAAAAGCTCACCGAGGCCCAGCAGCAACAGGCGGAATTCCTGAAAAAGCAGCGTGCGCTTGACGACGAAAAGCGCGAGATGGCGCTGACCATCGAAAGGAAGATCCAGGAGGGACTGGACGCCGTTCGCGTCAAGGCGAGGTCGGAAGCCGAAGACGGCCTTAAAATGAAGGTTGCGGAGAAAGAAGAACAGATCGCCGGCATGCAGCGTCAGATTGAGGAGCTGAAGCGCCGTGCGGAACAGGGTTCCCAGCAGCTGCAGGGCGAGGTGCTGGAGCTCGAGCTGGAAGCCCTCATTGCCGGCCGGTTCCCGATGGACGTCATTGAACCGGTTGCCAAGGGTGAGTTCGGCGGAGACGTCCTGCACCGCGTGGTCGGACCGGCCGGCCAGCCATGCGGCGCCATTTTGTGGGAATCGAAACGCACCAAGAACTGGAGCCAGGGTTGGCTGGGCAAGCTCAGGGCAGATCAACGAGCCGCCAAGGCGGATATCGCGCTGATGATCTCCGAAGCGCTGCCTGCCGGCGTGGAAACCTTCGATCTTCTGGACGGCGTCTATGTCGCCCATCCCAAATGCGCGATGCCGATCGCCATCATGCTCCGGCAATCCCTCATCGAGCTGGCGAACTCCCGCCTCGCGCAGGTCGGCCAGGCCACCAAAATGGAGCAGGTCTATGGTTATCTGACCGGTCCCAGGTTCCGCCATCGCGTCGAGGCCATCGTCGAGAAGTTCTCTGATATGCAGGAGGACCTCGCCAGGGAACGCAAGGCCACAACACGCCTGTGGGCCAAGCGGGAGGCTCAAATACAAGGCGTGATCGAGTCGACCGTCGGGATGTACGGCGATTTGCAAGGCATCGCTGGAAAGGTGATGCAAGAAATTGAGGGCTTGGAGGTCCTGGCTATTGAAGTAGCTCCGCCCGGTGCCGAATAGGCAATCGGTATGCAGCTCAGCAGGAAAACGATTGGCAATCTGGAGCGACTTTCCCAGACCTAACCATCAACTCCTTCGGATGGCGTAGGCAAAGAAGCCTGCCGCACCTGAGGAAAACGTCGTCGGCCGATCGTTGCAACTAGCCAGACCGCGCGGAGGCATGGCAGGTGAGGATCGATGTCGGCGCGTGGATGAGAGGCATGTGGACGTGAGCCGGTAATCAAGGCGGACGAGTCATGGAAGACGCCGTCACAAGCGAAGCTGCTGGGGCTGAGAAGCGTGCGCTGCAGCGCAAGATCATTCATGTCGATTGGACGCGTTTTACGCTTCGGTAGAGCAGCGCGACCGACCGGAACTGCGGGGCAAACCGGTCGCCGTCGGGCACGCCCTTGAACGTGGCGTGATTGCAGCTGCGAGCTATGAGGCTCGCAAGTTCGGCGTTCACTCGGCGATGCCTTCCGTGACGGCGAGGCGCAAGTGCCCTGATCTGATTTTCGTCAAACCCCGGTTCGACGTCTACAAGGCGGTCTCGCAGCAAATCCGGGAGATCTTCGCCGAGTACACGCCGCTGATCGAACCGCTTTCGCTGGACGAGGCCTATCTCGACGTGACCGAAAACATGCGCGGGATGGCCACGGCGACCGAGATCGCCGAAGCGATCCGGGCGAAGATCAAGGCGAAGACCGGCCTTACCGCCTCAGCCGGCGTCAGCTACAACAAGTTCCTCGCCAAGATGGCCTCCGATCAGGGCAAGCCCGACGGGCTATTTGTTATCACGCCGAAGATGGGGCCGAGCTTCGTCGAAGTGCTGCCGGTGAAGAAATTCCACGGCATCGGCCCTGCCACCAATTTGAAGATGGAACGGCTCGGAATCCGCACCGGCGCCGATCTGCGGGCGCAGACATTGCCGTTCCTGCGGGAACATTTCGGCAAGGCCGGACCGTATTATTACTGGATAGCGCGTGGCATCGACGAGCGACCGGTGCAGCCTGATCGCGTGCGCGTCGCGCCACCGACCGTCCCTAATCACGAAGATGATGCCGCTGACAATCCGCCGATCATCGACCCTCGGCACACCGTGAGACAGCGGGAAATGCGGCTCGATCCGCCGCATCGGAGCCTCCGACAGCCAGATCAAATCACTCATCCCAGCGCCTCCTCGTGCCGCCAATGAATCAGCCAATTGAGACCGCCACAAGCATTTTAGTAGGTCCTGGGTAGTATACGAGCCAATTAAAATTCGAGCTTCATCCAAGACAACGGAGCAGGAACCGCCGCTCTGATGAGTGGGGGGAAAGGCCGTAGCGCTCTCCCGCTACCAACCCCCGACCGGCGAAGGGATCCCCCCTCAACATCACGAAAAAAGCGGTCATGCTTTCATTTCAGTCGACACATCAGCGTAGGTGGACTGTCCTTCTCGCAGGTCGAAACCGCCGATAACGCGACACCTCGCCTGAAGCTCTTTTCTCATCGAAGACAATCGCCTTCAATCTTGGCTCATCGTTGAGGAGTTCGAGATGGCCCGATCGCATGAGCAACCCCTGAACCGTACAATCCGAAGGCAGCAACTGCGCGAGATCGTGCCGCTTGCAGACAGTACGATCTACGAAATGGAACAGCGGGGCGAATTCCCGCGACGCTTCGCCTTGACTCCAAGATGCGTGGTTTGGGATCTGGGCGAGGTTCAAGCATGGCTCGCGGCACGCCGCTCAAAGCCAATTCTCCGCGCCCCCAAACCGGACCTGAAGCAGCGCAGAGCGCGGTCGATTAGAGAGCCGGATCAGGCTGCAGGAGCGGCATCATCGGCGGGATGAGCGTCGGGACGAACTTCCTGCCAACCACCCAGGCGTCGATGATGTCCGACCATTCCTGCATCATGTGGCGGCGCTGCATCTCGTATTCGGCCTTGTTGTAGACACCGCGCGACGAGCGCCCGTCCTCGTGGGCCAGGCATTTTTCGATCCAGTCGCTGTTGAAGCCAAGTTCATTCAACAGGGTCGAGCCCGTTCGCCGCAGGTCATGAACCGTAAACGGCTCCAGAGGCAGCCCCTCGGCCTTCGCCCGCTCGACGACCGCGTAGGTGACGCGGTTAAACGTGGCGCGCGACATCGGAGCATCCGCATCGTACCGCGATGGAAGGAGGTATCTGGAATTTCCCGCACAGGTCTTCAGAGCAATCATGATGTCGAGCGCTTGGCGTGACAGGTAAACGTTGTGCGCCTTCGAACGCTTCATGCGTTCCTTTGGAATGGTCCATACCGCATTTTCGAAATCGACCTCGTCCCACACCGCGTCCTGCAGCTCGCTCTTGCGCACCATCGTAAGCAGATAAAGCCGCATTCCCAAACGGATCGTGGGAAGTGTGGGAATGTGCTCAAGCTGCTTCAGCATCACCCGGATTTCTGAGGGCGAGAGCGAACGATCCTTTGGCACGAACGTAGCGATTGACGCTGGTCCGACTTCGTCAGCCGGATTGGTGACCTTCTCCCCATGCAGGATCGCGAAGCCGTAAATCTGCTTCACGATATCTCGTACATGAATAGCTGTCGCCGGAGCACCGCGTTCAACGATCCCAGCGCATAAGGCCCTTAGGTCGTCCGGCGTGATCTCCGGCAGGAGGCGGTTGCGCCAGACCGGAAGAAGCTCCCGTCCGAAGATGGCGCGTCGCATGGCGCGCGTGCTGTCTGCCATCGGCGCGGCTGTGAGCCATTTCTCACCGAATTCGCCAAAACTCTTTGCCTCTTTCAGGCGGCGCTTGTCGCGCTGCTTCTCGATCGCCGGCGATCGCCCCTCGCCGATAGCGCGCTTCGCGTCCAGGCACTTCTCTCGGGCCAACGCGAGCGAGATCCCGTCCCTGCCATATCTGCCTAAATAGACCGTCTCACGGCGGCCATTTAGCCTGTAATCCAGCCGAAACGAGATCGCGCCACTGGGCATAACGCGGACGTACATGCCGTCACGGTCGGCAATCTTGTAGATCTTTTCTTTTGGTTTCAGCGCCTTAAGGGCGGCATCCGTCAGCATACCCGCCTGCCTCCTGAAAAGTACCGTCAGTACAATTTCGAGGCTGCGTGAAACGAAATTCCTTTTTTCTTGAATGCCTTAAGGCACAAAAAAGTACCGTCACGAGCCTCATTGACTCTGACGGTACTCAGAAAAATCCGGGTGGGCAATATGCGGAAGGCCCGTCAAGCGGTCCGTCAAAGCCAATCTCTGCGTACCGACTGTCGCTGATTGTCCTTGAAAGGATTTATTTTTGTTTTCAGTATGTTACGTCGCAGATCGGCGTATGTTCGGCGGCGTTTGAGTGGGCGTGAATCATTCCCACTCGATTGTACCTGGGGGCTTGCTCGTCACGTCGTAGACGACGCGGTTGATGCCGCGCACTTCATTGATGATGCGCGTAGCGGCGGCACCGAGGAAGGCCATGTCGTAGTGGTAGAAATCCGCTGTCATGCCGTCGACCGAGGTGACAGCGCGCAGCGCGCAGACGAACTCGTAGGTGCGGCCGTCGCCCATCACGCCGACGGTCTGCACCGGCAGCAGCACGGCGAAGGCCTGCCAGATGGCGTCGTAGAGACCGGCCTTGCGGATCTCGTCGAGATAGATGGCGTCGGCCTCGCGCAGGATCTCCAGCTTTTCGCGGGTGATGCCGCCCGGGCAGCGGATGGCGAGACCGGGACCGGGGAACGGATGCCGGCCGATGAAGCTGTCGGGCAGGCCGAGCTCCTTGCCGAGCGCCCTCACCTCGTCCTTGAACAATTCGCGCAGCGGCTCGACCAGCTGCATGTTCATGCGTTCGGGCAAGCCGCCGACATTATGGTGCGACTTGATCGTTACCGACGGGCCGCCGCTGAAAGAGACGCTTTCGATGACGTCGGGATAGAGGGTGCCTTGCGCCAGGAAATCGGCGCCGCCGAGCTTCTCGGCCTCCTCCTCGAACACCTCGATGAACAGCCGCCCGATGGTCTTGCGCTTCTTCTCGGGGTCCGACTCGCCCTCGAGCGCGCCGATGAAACGGTCCGCAGCGTCGACCAGGATCAGCGGCAGATTGTAATGCTGGCGAAACATCTCCACCACGCCTGATGCCTCGTCCTTGCGCATCAGCCCATGGTCGACGAGGATGCAGGTAAGCTGGTCGCCGACCGCCTCGTGGATCAGGAGTGCTGCGACAGAGGAATCGACGCCGCCTGAAAGCGCGCAGATCACCTTGCCCTTGCCGACCTGCTTACGGATCGTCTCGACCGCGTGCTCGCGGTAAGCGCGCATCGTCCAATCGCCCTCAATACCGGCGATGTTGTGGACGAAGTTTTGGAGCAGTCTGGCGCCGTCCGGCGTATGCACCACTTCGGGGTGGAACATGAGGCCGTACATCTTGCGCTCGACATTGCCGAAAATGGCGAAGGGCGAGCCCTCCGATTTTCCGAGCACCTCGAACCCCTTGGGCAGGGAGATGACGCGGTCGCCATGGCTCATCCACACCTGGTGGCGCTGGCCGGGCGCCCACAGGCCCTCGAACAACGGGCTGTCCTTGGCGATCTCGACGAAGGCGCGGCCGAATTCGCGATGATCGGAGCTTTCGGCGACGCCGCCCATCTGCACGCACATCGCCATCTGGCCATAGCAGATGCCGAGCACCGGCACGCCGGCGTCGAAGACGATCTGCGGCGCCCGCGGACTGCCGATGTCGGCGGTCGAGGCCGGGCCGCCGGACAGGATCACCGCCCTCGGATTGATGCGCTTGAACGCCGCCTCGGCCGACTGGAAGGGCACGATCTCGGAAAAGACGCCGGCCTCGCGGATGCGGCGGGCGATCAGCTGGGTAAACTGGCTGCCGAAATCGACAATCAGGACGGTGTCGGGATGATTGGCTGTTTTCATGGCGAGCGTTTAGAGAAAGAAACGAGTCGGCGCAATGGGTTGCGAGGCCTCTCCCTCATTCCGATTCCGCATCTTCACGCGACAGATCAAACTCGATCGCGCCGGAGGCGATCGCCTGTTCCAGCAGTTGCACCGCCGCGGCCAGCTTCTCGTCGATGACGTGCAGATATTCGGTCCAGTCGCCGACATGCCTCAGATCGGCTGCCCCGTCGGAAATGCCTCGCAGGCCGATAAGCGGCACGTCGAACAGTTGGCAGGCGCGCAGGCAGGCGAAGGTCTCCATATCGACCATGTCGGCGGCGATCGCGTCGTAGGCGGCGCCGGTGACGATTGCCGCACCGGTCGACAGCGTCGCTTGCCCGATGCCAGGAACTCTGAACGGCAGCGGCACGCTGACAGGCAGATCGAGGAACGGCGTGGCGCCCTTCTCGAACCCCAGAGGCGAGGCGTCCATGTCGCGGTAGGCGACTGAAACGGCCTGGTAGATTTCCGTCTGCTCCAGCGTCCGGCTGCCCGCCGACCCGAGCGATACGACGAGATCGGGCAGCGCCTTTTCGGTCTTCAGCCGGGACAGTTCGGCGCTAAGTCCGACGCCGGCCTCGACCGGTCCGACGCCGGTCATCAGCGGCGTGAACAGCCGCTGCAGGTGTGGACCGTATTCGGCCTCGGCCGCCATGACGAAGAGAACGGATTTGCCGGACAGGCGAGACACTTTACCGGTCACGACGATCTACTCCTTTCTGGCCCTACCATCGGAGCCGGAAGGTCAGAAGGGCGACGTGCCCTCACCGACCCCCGGCCCTTCGCTATGGCTCCGGGCGTTCGTCGCTCGAAAAGCCCATTTAGGGGCTTTTCGTCCGCTGCGCGAACCGCTCCTCACCCCTCGATGCCGTCGCGGCCGAGCACTGTCATCATCGTTCCGGTCATCGTGGCGATCAGCTTGGCCTCGCCATCGACGGCGAACGCATAGGCTTGTCCGTCGGCGACGATGATGGTGCGGCCAGGCTTGGTTACCGAGCCGCGGAACAGGAAGCGCTCGCCCCGGCCCGGCGCCAGCAGATTGACCTTGAACTCGATGGTCAGCACGCCGGAATTTTCCGGCATCAGCGAGAATGCCGCATAGCCGCAGGCCGAGTCGAGAGCCGTCGAAATGACGCCAGCATGGAGAAAGCCATGCTGCTGCGTCAGAGCCGCCGAATAGGGCATTTCGATCTCGATGATGCCGGGCGTCACCAGCGTCAGCTCGGCGCCAATCGTCATCATCGCGTTCTGGCGCGCAAAGGACGTCCTGACGCGGTCCTCATAATCGGGGGCAGGAACGATCTTTGCTGCCATGGCCGTCGCCCTTCGTTTCTCGACAAATCTTTTGCACAGTCATTTATCGCAGAGGGGTGGGCGGCAGGCAATCGCAAATGCTGCACTGCAGCATTCAGCCCGGTTCTGTGTCCATGGCAATGGTTCAACCGGCGCGGCGCAGCGCACAGAAATAGAAACCGTCGGTGCCGCTCAGCAACGGTGACAGCGAAATGCCGCCCGCAGCGCCTATCCGCATGGCCGCTTCGTGGCTCGCAAAACGGCTGTCCCAAAGCCGGCGGTGATCGACCGGGACAAAACCGGGATGGCGGTCCCGGAACGCCGAAACCTGGTCGCCATTTTCCTCGTCGAACACCGAACAGGTGATGTAGACCAGCAGGCCGCCGGGTTTGACGAAGTCGCTGGCGGCATCGAGTATCGTCTCCTGCTCGCCCTTGCGGGCGTCGAGTTGCCTCTGTGTCAGCCGCCATTTGGCATCCGGCCGGCGCCGCCACGTGCCGCTGCCGGTGCAGGGCGCATCGATCAGGACGATGTCCATATGCCTGCCGAGCGGCGCGAGTTCGGCCGGCCTGGTGACGATCTGCACATTGCGGTTTTCCGAGCGGCGGATGCGGTCGAAGATCGGCGCCAGCCTGGCCTTCTCGGCGTCGTGGGCGAAGATCTGGCCGCGATTGTCCATCGCCGCGGACAGCGCCAGCGTCTTGCCGCCGGCGCCGGCGCAAAAATCGAGCACCTGCATTCCAGGTTCGGCGCCGGCCAGTTCGGCCGCAATCTGCGAACCCTCGTCCTGAACCTCGAACCAGCCTTTCTGGAAGGCCGGCTCGGCTTGCACGTTCGGATGCCTGCCGTCGCCTTCGATCGGCGGGATGCGGATGCCGTGCGGCGCGATCCGCGCAGGCTTGGCGCCGGTCTCCGCCAACTCGGCCAGCACCTTGCCGCGATCGGCCTTGAGCGTATTAACCCTGAGGTCGAGCGGCGGGCGTGTCGCCAGCGCGGCACCCTCTTCCACCCAGGCCGTGCTGAACGCCCGTTCGAACAGCGGCATGCACCAGTCGGGGATGTCTGCCCTGACAGCCGGCGGCGCATCGGCGAGCCGGCGACCGCCGAGCGTTGCCAGTTCGTCGGCGGTAAGCAGTGGCGGCGCGAACTTGTCGCCCTCGAGCGCCTCGTTCAGCGACTGCGCCGTCTGGCCCCATTCGAGCAGCAGCGCGCCGAAGCCGATGGCGCGCGGCGTGTCCTCGCCGAGCAGCCAGCCGGCCGAGCGCTTGCGACGCAGCGCGTCGTAGACGATGTTGCCGATCGCGGCGCGGTCGCCGCCACCTGCGAAGCGGTGCGACAGGCCCCAGTCCTTCAGCGCATCGGCAACCGGACGGTGGCGCCGGCCAATGTCGTCAAGCACTTCAATGGCTGCCGCCAGCCGCCCGCCCAGTCTCATTGTCGTCTTCCATTACTCAGCAAAACAAATCCGGCCCTGCTCTTAGAGCTTTTCGTGTCCTGATTGAAACAGTTCTGTTTCCCCGACGGCGAGACAATCCATGCAAGGGGTGACGAGTGTGGGTTGGTGCATCGCGAGCCGCCGCCACCAAGCGGGCGCCGGCATGCGTAACCAAACAATTCGTCAATACATTACAAGTCTCTAATGTGCATGTCTGGCGCTCACAAGCATAGCGGCTTGCGAAACTGCTCTGCTTTCCAAGTTTTCCGGTTGCGAATACTCTTTGCGCGGTGATTCGCGTCGCAGAAAAGGCGGAGCCGCGGGTCGATACGAGGAGAGGGCAATGAAGACTTATCTGGCGGAAGTTCTAGGCACGTTTCTATTGGTGTTCATCGGCACGGCTTCGGTGGTGACGGGCGGCTTCGGCGGCGCGCTGCCGCTTGGCCAGGAAGGTATCGGTCTGGCGTTCGGCATCGGCCTGATCGCGGCGGCCTATGCGATCGGCCCGATTTCGGGCGCGCACCTCAATCCGGCGGTGACGCTCGGTGTATTCCTCGCCGGGCGGATGCCGGCCAGGGATGTCATTCCCTATTGGATCGCGCAGGTCATCGGCGCCATCATCGCGTCGCTGGCACTGTGGATCATCGTCTCCGGACAGGTGGGCGGCCACACCGGCGGCTTCGGCGCCAATGGCTGGGATGTGACGAAATGGGGCGTCAGCTCGGCCTTGCTGTGGGAGCTGATCGGCACTTTCACCTTCGTCACGGTGATCCTCGGCGTCACCAACGCCAAGCACACCACGGCCTTCGCCGGCCTCGTAATCGGCCTAACGCTGGCCGGCCTGCACTTCGCCATCATCCCGGTGACCGGCACATCGCTCAACCCGGCCCGTTCGATCGGACCGGCGCTGTTTTCGGGAACTGCGGCGATCGGCCAGCTCTGGCTGTTCATCGTCGCGCCGCTGATCGGCGGCGCCATTGCCGGCGTGGTTGCCAAGGCCGGTATCTTCGAGAAGGACTGACTTTTCGGAAGCCCAACGAAAAAAGGCGCGGGTCGAGGCCCGCGCCTTTTTTGTTGCGTCGAGAAATTCGTATGCCCGGATCAGGCCGCGAGGTCAAAACGGTCGGCGTTCATCACCTTGGTCCACGCCGCGACGAAATCCCTGACGAACTTCTGCCCGGCGTCCGCCGACCCGTAGACCTCGGCCAGCGCCCGCAGCTGCGCATGCGAGCCGAAGATCAGGTCCGCGCGGGTGCCGGTCCACTTGACCGCCCTGGTCTTGCGGTCGCGCGCTTCGTAGACTTCATCGGAGCCGGCCGCCGGATCCCAGACAGTGTTCATGGAGAGCAGGTTGACGAAGAAATCGTTGGTCAACGTGCCCGGCCTGTCGGTGAACACCCCGTGCTTCGACTGACCGGTGTTGGCGCCGAGCACCCGCAACCCGCCAACGAGCACCGTCATCTCCGGCGCCGTCAAGGTCAGCAGCTGCGCCCGATCGACCAGCATCGCTTCGACCGACATCGGCGGCTTGCCCCTGACATAATTGCGGAAGCCATCGACTTTCGGCTCGAGCGCGGCGAAGGACTGGACATCCGTCTGTTCCTGCGAGGCGTCCATGCGGCCTGGCGTGAACGGCACCCCCACGTCATGGCCGCCGTCTTTCGCCGCCTTCTCGACCGCGGCTACGCCGCCGAGAACGATGAGGTCGGCAAGCGAAATCTTCTTGCCGCCGAACTGCGCTGCGTTGAACTCGCTCTGGATGCCTTCGAGCTTTTCGAGCACCTTGGCCAGTTGCGCCGGCTGGTTGACCTCCCAATCCTTCTGCGGCGCCAGGCGGATGCGGGCGCCGTTGGCGCCGCCACGCTTGTCGGAGCCGCGGAAAGTCGAGGCCGAGGCCCAGGCGGTCGAGACCAGTTCTGAGACGGACAGGCCGGAGGCCAGGATCTTCGCCTTCAGCGAGGCGATATCCTGCTCGGTGACCAGTTCGTGGTCGACTGGCGGTATCGGATCCTGCCAGATCAGCTCTTCCTTCGGCACGAGCGGGCCGAGATAGCGGACGGCCGGACCCATGTCGCGATGGGTCAGCTTGAACCAGGCGCGGGCGAAGGCATCGGCGAACTGATCAGGATTCTGATGGAAGCGCCGCGAGATCTTCTCATAGGCCGGGTCGACGCGCAAAGCGAGGTCGGTGGTCAGCATCGCCGGGGCGCGACGCTTCGACGGATCGTGCGCGTCCGGCACGGTGCCTGCACCGGCGCCGCCCTTCGGGGTCCACTGATGGGCGCCGGCCGGGCTCTTGGTCAGCTCCCATTCGTAGTTGAACAGATTGTCGAAGAAGTTGTTGCTCCATTTGGTCGGCGTCGTGGTCCAGGTCACCTCGAGGCCCGAGGTGATGGCGTCGCCGGCAATGCCGGTGGCGTGCTTGCTCGACCAGCCGAGGCCCTGCGCCTCGATGCCGGCGCCTTCCGGCTCCGGGCCGACCAGCGATGCATCACCGGAGCCGTGGGTCTTGCCGAAGGTGTGACCGCCGGCGATGAGCGCCACGGTTTCCTCGTCGTTCATGGCCATGCGAGCGAAGGTTTCGCGGATGTCGCGCGCCGCGGCCAATGGATCGGGCGTGCCGTTCGGCCCTTCCGGGTTGACGTAGATCAGCCCCATCTGCACGGCGCCGAGATGGCCGTGAAGTTCGCGGTCGCCGGAATAGCGCTCGTCGGCGAGCCACTTGGTTTCCGATCCCCAGTCCACGTCCTGCTCGGGCTCCCAGACATCGGCGCGGCCGCCGGCGAAGCCGAACGTCTTGAAGCCCATCGATTCCAGCGCGACGTTGCCGGTGAGGATCAACAGGTCGGCCCAGGAGATCTTCCTGCCGTATTTCTGCTTGACCGGCCACAGCAGCCGGCGCGCCTTGTCGAGATTGGCGTTGTCCGGCCAGCTGTTGAGCGGCGCGAAACGCTGCTGGCCGGCGCCGGCGCCGCCACGGCCGTCGCCGATGCGATAGGTGCCGGCGCTGTGCCAGGCCATGCGGATGAAGAGCGGGCCGTAATGGCCGAAATCGGCCGGCCACCAATCCTGCGAATCGGTCATCACCTGGTGCAGATCCCTGATCACCGCATCGAGATCGAGGCTCTTGAATTCCTTGGCGTAATCGAAGTCCTCGTCCATCGGATCCGAGAGGCTGGACTGCTGGTGGAGGACGCCAAGGTCGAGCTGGTTTGGCCACCAATCACGGTTGCTCCTCCTAGCCGATCCATGTGGGACCGGGCATTTGCCGGCGCTGTTGTCGTCGGTTTTCGCGTCCATCTTTGCCTCCGATTTGTTGATTTTCCGGGATTTTGTTGATTTTGCGGGCAGGGCCAGCGAGCCGCGCCATCCTGGAACGGTTCCAGACTAGCCTGCTCGGCCGATAAAGACAAATTGCCTTTGCTGTTTATTCTGATAGGTTTTTCTTATGATCGGTTTGACCGTCCGGCAGATGCATTATTTCGAGGCGCTGGCGCAGACTCTGCATTTCGGCCGCGCCGCCAAGCTCGCCGGCGTCAGCCAGCCGGCGCTGTCCGCGCAGATCGCCGAGATGGAGCTGCGGCTCAATTGCCGTCTGTTCGAGCGCGGCGGCAAGGCGGTGCGCATGACGGACGAGGCGCAGGGCTTGCTGCCGCGCATCGAGCGCATTCTTGCCGACGTCCGCGACGTCGAGGCGACGGCCCGGCGCGGCCGCCCGGCGCTGGAAGGCCGCTTCCGGCTCGGCATCATCCCGACGGTGGCGCCCTATCTCCTGCCGCATGTGCTGCCGGAGCTGAAGCGGCATTTCCCGGCCTTACAGCTGGAACTGCGCGAGGCGGTGACGGCGTCGCTGGTCGACGACACCAGCTCGGGAAAGCTCGACGCCTTCGTCGCGGCACTGCCCCTCGATTACCCGGGCCTGGTCACCGAAGAACTTTTCTCGGACCGGTTCTTCCTGGCCGTGCCGGCCGGCGACCCCGCCTTCGCCTCACCGCCGGTGCCGCCGGAAAGCCCCGCGCTGGAAAGGCTGATGCTGCTGGAGGAAGGCCATTGCCTGCGCGAACAGGCGCTCGCCGTCTGCGGCAGCGTGCGGCCGGTGGCGATGGCAAGCTACGGCGCGACCAGCCTGACGACGCTCTTACAGATGGTGGCGCACGGGCTCGGCGTCACGCTCATCCCGGAAATGGCGGCGGGGCCGGCCAGCACTATCCCCGACCTGAAGATCGTGCCGTTCCAGGAGCCGATGCCGCAGCGCACGATCTGCCTCGCTTGGCGGCGCAACAAGGTGCGCCACGACGAATGCGTCGAACTGGCCAAGATCATCCGCGGGCTGGATGCGGCGGTGCTGGCGGCGTAGAGCGGCGGATGTTGGGTCCGGTTAGCTCCGAAGCGGACCCGCAGCCCCCTTCGACAGGAACGACTTCAACCTTTTTCCCAGGCTGCGAGCAACGGGCCTTTGCTTCCGTAGACAGGGTCCTTGCGCGGCCGGCCGACCCTGGGGATCGTGACGACCGCCCTGGCATGGTCGGCGGGGGTCGTACACAGGTCATAGGTGCCGGATGGAGGATAGGCGCCGACGACCAGAAAATCGTCGGATGCGGAAAGACGCTGGTGCCCGGTGCCGGCCGGAAGCACCGCGACATCGCCGGCCTTCAGCGACAGCATACGTCCCTTGTTGCCGCCAAACCGGACCTTGGCCGTGCCGCGCGCAACGCCCAGCACCTCGTGTATGCGCGAATGGTAGTGAACATAGTCGTAGATGCCGTTGCGCCAGCTATCGCCCCAGCCATTTGCTTCGAAAAGCGCCTCCATGACGGCCGCCGGATCGAAGTCTTCGGGCAGCTTCACAGCGCCGCGATAGACGACAAGCGGCCAGAACGGATGGTTGGGCACCAGGCCATCATCGCTGAACCGAAACGCGTTTGGTTTGCGCGGCCTCAGGAGGTCGGCAACCTCTCGCCTGTCCGGCCTGGCGATGCCGGTGACCTGCTCGACGGCTTTCTTCGTGGTTTGCAGAATGCTCATGGTGGGCCCTTGGGGTTGGTGGAAGCTTCATGCCGATTAACCGGTTGGATGCCGGTCGGTTCCGCTGGCGGCAGAGATCTGCGAACGGTGCGGCGGTCATGGCGGGCGTCGTGCCGCGACAAGGTCCCGCACGACGAATGTATCAAGCCGGCGAAGATCATCCGCGGGTTGGAGGCGGCGGTGCTGGCGGGTGCGCCGCACCATCCAGCGAAAGGTTTGGTGTTGACCCGAAGTCGACCTTCGCAGCCTGAATGGCTGCTTTGCGCCGCATCACAGCCGTTGGGTAGAGAAGATGGTCATCCCGAAAGCCGAAAGTTCCGTTTGTTCGAATGATGACAACTAAGGAAATAGGAAACAGCCTTTGCGCGCAATTCCGTGCTTTGGCGTTGCCGAGGGTGCTTCACTAGCATTGATCTTTTTGGTGCGGCATCCACGGCGCCGCGGCGTGCAGTAAGTGGAGAATACAATAGCGGTGAGGGCTGCGATCGGTGAGGTTCAGTGATGAATCATGTGCAGAGTACCAGGTCAAAATGTCTCCGCTGTGACTTCACCTTCATTAAACGACGGCCCTTGATTTTACCTCACGAGATAAGCGGCAGGGGGTGTAACGGCGTGTCGTCCCTCATTCCGTTATGCCTCGTTCTGCTGTTGGCATCTCCGGCAAATGGTCAGTTGGCGTCCGAAGCGCCAGCGGCCATAGCTAACGACAGCTCGTCGGTCGTGGTTTCCGAACATACCAAGGTCGACAAAGAACCGGGCAAGCCACAACCGAGCGCGCTCGGATCTAGAAAGCTGGTGCTCAGCGAAACACAGGCACTCAAGGAGGGTGCGCAAACGCGCCTGGGCGAGCATGAAGTGGCCTTACGCCGCGAATTGGCCGCAGCACGAGCGGAGCTACTCGTCATGCAGCGCAGCATACGTGAGCTAAGCGCCCAGGCACACGTGCTGGCAGACACGGTGGCTCAGCAAGCGCAAGCCCTAAAAGAGCAGCAGCGAACAGACGAAGCGCTCGCGCTCGATCTGGAGACGGCGCAGCGCGTTATCGAAAGCTACAGGGCTGAAGCCAGTCTCTGGAACAGCGAGAAGGCTGCCGCGCTTGGCGTGCACCCCTCTATGGAAGCCTCCCAGCTTGCTGCGAAGCGAGCGCTTGATGACGAGCGGCACAAGGTTGAGCTCTTGGAACAAGAACTTGCCACGGCTCGCCAAACTATCGATGCTCTGACGACAGGCGCAAATCTGGCAGCCGTCGAGCAGGCCAACGCCATAAGGGACCGACAGGTGGCCGAGGCCGCTCTAAAGCAGGTTCGAGAAACGCTCGAACTGGGACGCGAACGAGCAGATTCAGCTGTACGTGACCTCGATATTGTTCGCCAGGAACGCGATGCTTTAAAGCAGAATTCGGTAGCATTGAGTGCGGCGCTCGACCAAGAGCGTGAAAGGGCTATCGGCCTAGCCCGCAGCCTCAGTGCGGCGCGTGAGGCAATTGATACCGTCAAGGGTAAGCGTCGGACTGCGGCTGTGGAGCGCGCGCCGAAAACACGTACCCCCGCGAGTGCACTTGCAAGCAGGTTATCGCGTTCGGGCGCCAAACCAGCCCGTAAACCGGGCTTGCCGGAAAAACAGAGAGTGAAGGTCCAAAAGTCGCCGCAAACTGCTCTGCTGGCAACCATACCTCTTCCCGCAGCATTGCTTCCAACACGGCCATCAAAAAGCTCGAGCCGCGCGAGTGAAGACTAGTGAGCGAAAGGCCGCAGGGGAGACGACTATGAACAAGTATGTCGCAGCCGCATTGGCGATCGGAACTACAATTGGGCCTGCCTCGGCACTTGAAGCAGGCGTGGGCGGTAGGGCCGGCGGTGTCGGGGTCGGTGCTGGAGTGAGCGCCGGTTCGCAAGGCGTATCTGTCGGGGCGGGCACGAGCGTCGACGGCGTAGGCGGAGCAAATGTTGGAGCTTCGGTCGGTGCAGATGACGGATCGGTCGACGCAGGCGTTGGTGCCAGCGGCAACGTTGGTGACACAAGCACAAGTGCCAATGTGGGCGACGATCCGTCCGCCGAAAACGAGGCGGCTACCGCACCCGACAGTTCGACAGCAGCGACGGCCCCTGCCTCTGCCAAGACCGCCAGGCAATCCATCGTGCTGCCACTCGTCCTCAGGCCTTCCAAAGCCGGTGAGGGTGACTTCACCAAGGGGTATCCGTTTGGATCTCTGGGGCCACTGACACCGAAACCCGGTACGCCGATTGCGGTCGTGCGAGCCTGCCGCGCGGCGATCATGGCCGCTGCAACGCCGCTGGGCGCCGTCCGTGTCCACGCGGCAAGCGCAGGCGCCTTGCGTCAACTTCGGGGTGCACTCACGGCGCCGATCGAGGTGCGAATAGACTACGCAAGAAAAGGCGGCATCGAAGTCCGGCAGGCGCAAGTCAGTTGCCGCCTCGATGCGTCGGGCAGGGTCACTGCGATAACATAGCACCAAGCCTGATTGACAGCGCTGCATGCCGACAGCGGTACGATACGCTTCGCCATCTACAAGGCGGCGTTCTAGCCCATCTGCGCCTCCCACCCTTCACGGCACAAATATCAAAAACACCCAGGTAAAAAACACCACCAAATGCACCAGCCCGGTCAGGAACGTCGTTCTCTCGGTGCTAAAGCTTACATTGCAGATGAAAAGCGCCAGGACCAAAAGCACCGTGTCGGTCGCCGGCAGCCCCAGGGTCAGCCCTCTTCCGGTGAGCAGGCTGGCGGCGGCTATGCCCGGTATTGTCAGGCCGATTGTCGCGCAGGCCGAACCCATGGCGACGTTCAGGCCGCGCTGCAGCTCGTTGTTGAGTGCGGCACGGACCGCCGAAATCGCCTCCGGCATCAACACCAGCCCGGCGATCATCGCGCCGACAATGGCGTCGGCCTGCGGCACCTCATAGGCAATGAGCGCATCTTCGACGCTTGCGGCGACTTGCTCGGCCAGCATGACAATGCCGATCAGCCCGATCAGCAGGAGAATAGCGCCGGCGGCGAGGCTTTCGTGGGCGTCGGTTCGCACTGTGGCGCCGTGCGCTTGTGCGTCGATGAAATCGTCCCGGTGGCGGACAGTCTGCGCGAACAGAAAACCGGCATACAGCAGCACCGAAAGCACGCTGACGAAGCCAAGCTGAGCTGCCGAGAACGTGCCGGGATCGGTGGTTCGCGTGTAGGTCGGCAGAATGAGCGTCATGACGCTCAGCGCGACCAGAACCGCCAGATAGGCGCTTGTGCCTTGGCGCACGATCGCCTGCTTGCGATGGCGCCAGCCGCCAAACGTCAGGCACATGCCGACGACGCCGGTGGAGGTGATCATCACCGTCGAGAACACGGATTCGCGTGCAAGCGTCGGGTTGTTCGCGCCATGCAGCATGATGGAAACGATGATCGACACTTCGATTGCGGTCACGGCGATGGTCAGCACCAACGTGCCGTACGGCTCGCCCACCCGCCGGGCCACCGCCTCGGCGTGGTCGAGCACCACAAAAATGGTGATGAACATGATCGCGCTCGACAGCGCGCCGATAAATATCCTGGTACCCAGCGACCCTTCGTCCACCGACACCCCGCTGGCCCTGACCGCGACAGCCATCGCCAGCGCGGCCAACGGCATGCCGTAGGAAACCGCCGATCTTGCGAAACCGCTCATTGTCACCGTTTTGCCTTCCCGCGAATCCCCTGGAAGGGCGATTTGCAACCACTGTTGCGCACCGCGACCATCCAGAGGAATCGCATATGACAGGTCATGACGAGCTCAATCGCAGCGTACCCCACCCCTTCAAGGGGAAAAGCAATCGCATTTGGAGTCTTGCGAAAATGGACCCCCACCCTAACCCTCCCCACAAGGGGGAGGGAACGCTGCCGCGCGCCCTTGCTTTCCTTTTGGCGACGAAACGCAGGCAATTTTGCAAAGGTCGGCGCCACCGAAAGTCCCCCTCCCCCTTGTGGGGAGGGTCAGGGGTGGGGGTCCTCTTCGCAAGAATCCTCCTGCCCCCGCACACCTCGCCTGTCCCCTGGTCCGAAACATCATGTCACCCGCAGGGAAGCTCGCGCGCTAGCCGGGCGTGTTGGCCTTGACGACTTTCCTGCATTCGGGCGTCAGCTCGCTCATGTGACCGGCCAGGCATTTGACGACGCGGCCACCGCCCGGCAGCACGCCCTTGCACAATCTCTGGTAATCTGCCTGGCAGGCCTCACGCTCGGCCGCCGTCTGCGCCAGCGCCGCGGTGGCTGCCAGCTGCGTTGCCAGGAAAAGCACGAACCCAATCCGCATGGAACACCCCCTAAACTATGTTGCCCAAACAACGCCTCCGTCACGCGTAGACGGAAGCCTTCTCACGCCGTCTTCTGCGTCACCAATCCCAGTTCATCGATCATCGCCTGGCGCATCAGGAATTTCTGCGGCTTGCCGGTCACCGTCATCGGCAATTCGGTGCGGAAGCGGATATAGCGCGGGATCTTGAAATGGGCGATCTGGCCGGCGCAGAAGGCCTTGATGTCTTGCTCTGTGGTGATCTGGCCGGGCTTCAGCACGATCCAGGCGCACAGCTCCTCGCCATATTTCGGGTCGGGTATGCCGAACACCTGCACCTCCTTGACCTTGGGGTGGCGATAGAGGAACTCCTCGACCTCGCGCGGATAGACGTTCTCGCCGCCGCGGATGACCATGTCCTTGACCCGGCCGACGATGTTGCAATAGCCCTCGGCATCGATGGTGGCGAGGTCGCCGGTGTGCATCCAGCCGTCGGCGTCGATGGCCTCGCGGGTCTTCTGCTCGTCGTCCCAATAGCCCTTCATCACCGAATAGCCGCGCGTGCAGAGCTCGCCCGGCGCGCCGACCGCGACGATGGCGCCTTCGGCGTCGATGGCCTTGACCTCGACATGCGGATGGACGCGACCGACGGTCGAGACGCGCTTTTCCAGGGGGTCGTCGACGCTGCTCTGGAACGACACCGGGCTGGTCTCGGTCATGCCGTAGGCAATGGTCACCTCGGCCATATGCATCAGCGACACCACCTTCTTCATCACCTCGATCGGGCATGGCGAGCCGGCCATGATGCCGGTGCGCAGGCTGGTGAGATCGAAGGAGGCGAACTCCGGGTGGTCGAGCAGGCCGACGAACATTGTCGGCACCCCGTAAAGCGCGGTGCAGCGTTCCGTTGCCACCGCCTTCAGCGTGGCGCCGGCATCGAACCCCTCGCTCGGGAAAACCATGGTCGCGCCCTTGGTGACGCAGCCCATCGTGCCCATCGACATGCCGAAGCAGTGGTAGAGCGGCACCGGGATGCACAGCAGGTCGTCGACGGTAAGCCGGATCGCCGCGGTGACGAAATTGCCGTTGTTGACGATGTTGTTGTGGGTCAGCGTTGCGCCCTTCGGCGCGCCGGTCGTGCCTGAGGTGAACTGGATATTGATGGCATCGCCCGGTTTCAGCCCGTCGGAGATGCGGTCGAGCTTGTCATGCTCGTCGCGCCCGGCCATCGCCAGCACGTCGGCGAAATTGAACATGCCCGGCGAACTCTCCTCGTCCATGCGGATGACGATCTTCAACGCCGGCAGCTTGCTGGCGTCGAGCTTGCCGGGGGTGGCCGTGGCGATCTCCGGCGCCAGCGTCTCGATCATGCCGAGATAGTCGGAACTCCTGAACTTGGCGGCGGTGACGAGCGCTCGGCAAGCCACCTTGTTCAAGGCATATTCCAGCTCGACCAGCCGGTAGGCCGGGTTGATGTTGACCAGGATCAGGCCGATGCGGGCGGTGGCGAATTGCGTCACCAGCCATTCCCAGCGGTTCGGCGACCAGATACCGACGCGATCGCCTTTCTCGAGGCCGAGCGCCAGGAAGCCGGCGGCGAGCGCATCGACGGTCTCCGACAGCTCTTCCCAGGTAAAGCGCTTGTCCTGCTCGACGAAGACGGCGGCATCGAGCGTGCCGTATTTGCTGACCGTATCGGCAAATAGCGCCGGGATCGTCAGGTTGAGCAGCGGCACGCTGCGCTCGCCCGAGACATGCGCCGTGCCGTCGACCGGCGCAATGAACGAGCCGCCATCGCGCTTGCCGCGCAGGCTGGTGGCATTCTTCAACTCGTCGAGATTGATCGGCATCGCCGTGTCCTCCGCAGACCAGCCGAGCCTATCAGCCCCGCGGGGTGGTGGAAATCCCGTCGATGGTGGGGCTTGCGCTGGAACTCGCCTGTCAGGGCCAAAAACAAAAAACCCGCCTCGGCGGGCGGGTCTTCTGGGCCAATTGGCACCATAGCGAGATAAGTAGCATAGCTGCCGGCACAAAGCAAGAACAAAATTGCTGTATGTCAGGAAATTGCTTCGGGTCGGCGTAGCTGCTTATCTCCCCCTCGAGGGGGAGATGGCCGGCAGGCCAGCGGGGGTCGCCGCGCGTGGGGCTCCCGCCTGTT
>NZ_JAMYRR010000030.1:0-64195 GCF_040321535.1 Mesorhizobium sp. M0340
CCGCCGCCGAAACCCCAAACATGGGGGCGGAGCTCACAAAGACGAGCGAAATCCCTGCGATCCCGCCCCATCCAAACATCCCCGGTTACTGCGCAACAGGCCCTTGAGGGGGAGATGTCGCCGAAGGCGACAGAGGGGGTCGGAACGTCCAGACACGACCCTTATCGCAGACGGAGGAGACTGGCGCCTCACGTATCGCAGACAGAGGAGGCTGGCGTCTCACGCTCGGCGACCCCCTCTGGCCTGCCGGCCATCTCCTCCTCAAGGGGGGAGATTAGCAGCTTCACCCAAACATTTGGAATGTCGTCACGATTGCTGCACTATATCAGTGCATAAGCGACGCTATGGGCCAGGGAGAATTGGGCGCTTGAAGGAAGTCAGGATACAGAAGCCGGAGCGGCAGCAGCGCCTGTTTGGCCTGTCGACGCCGCTCAGGGCCGCTGTCATTCCGCCGCTGTCGGCGGCGCGCTGGCTCCTGGTGCTGATCGTTGCCGCTGGCGTTTACTTTTTCCACGGCTTCCTGTTTCCGGTCCTTGCCGCCCTGGTGATCGCCTTCGCCAGCTGGCCGCTCTACCGACGGCTGCTCGCCGGCGTCGGCGGCAACCGCACGATCGCGGCGACGCTTGCGATCTTGTTCATCCTAACCTTTCTGGTGGTGCCGATCGCGCTTGCCGGCACCTACGCCATCAATGAGGTGCGCGAATGGGTCAACTGGTCGATCGAGACCAACCGCTACGGTGCGCCGACGCCGCACTGGATTGCCACCATGCCGGTGGTGGGCGAATGGCTCAATGAACAATGGACGGTCAACGTTGGCCACCCTGGCGGTATCGGCGAACTGATCCAGCTGATCAGCGGCGCCAATATCGGCAGCATCTACCGCGGCGTGCTTGCCGCGGGCGGCAGCGCCTTCGGCCTTTTGCTGACGCTGCTGTTCATGATGATCGCGCTGTTCTTCGCCTATCGTGACGGCGAGCATTTCGCCGGACAGGTCGATCGCCTCGGCGAACGCATCCTGCCGGCCAGATGGGAACGGATCTCACGCGTGGTGCCGGCGACGATCTCCTCGACGGTGACCGGCATGACCGTTATCGCCATCGGCGAAGGGCTGGTGCTGGGTATCGCTTACTGGTTGGCCGGCGTGCCGTCGCCGGTGACGCTCGGCGCGCTGACCGGCATCATGGCGCTGATCCCCGGCGGCGCGCCCCTGTCCTTCACGCTGGTCTCGATCTATCTCGCTGCCAGCGGCTCGCCGATGGCCGGGCTGGCACTGTTCATCTGGGGCGCGGTCGAACTCTTCATCGTCGACAAGACATTGCGCCCGAAGCTGGTCGGCGGGCCGATAAAGCTGCCCTTCCTGCCAACCTTTTTCGGCCTGATCGGCGGCGTCAAGACGATGGGTTTTCTCGGACTGTTCATAGGCCCGGTGCTGATGGCCCTGCTGGTCGCAATCTGGCGCGAATGGCTGCGCGAAGTGGAACTGACCGATGAACTCGCTGCCGCCGAACCGGCGGAGCACGATGACGCGCCGCCGCAGATCGAAATTGTTGCCGAGCGCGCGGCCGCGAAAAAGAATCAGGCCGGGTGACTGACGGCGAACGTGGCGCGGCGTTTGCGCCCCTCGTGCAACTGCCAGAGCGAATGGCCGATCAAAGTCATGATTAGGATCGCGCCGCCGATCAGGCTGTTGCGCGACGGCGCTTCGGCGAAGATCATCCACACCCAGACCGGTGCCAGCACGGTTTCAAGCAGGTAGAACATCGCCACCTCCGGCCCGGAGATGTATTTCGGGCCGTTGGCGAGGCAGAAGAACGAGATCGGCATGATGACGGCACCGTTGAAAACGATCCACCATGGCGCGTTGACGTGAAAACCCACCTTGGAAACCATCAGGGCGGCGACGGCCAGCGGCAGGACCACTCCGATCAGCGCCGTGAAACCCATATCCTTGCCGCTTGCGCGCGAGATAGTAATGGCCGCTGCGATCATGAAAGCCGAGCATAGCGCCATCAGGTCGCCGAAGAGATGTCCGGTTCCAACGGAATCGCCGACAATGATCGTCACGCCGACGATCATCAGTGCCAGCGCTGCAAGCGTCAGGGGCCGTGGCCTCTCCTTCAGGAACAGCCATGACAAAAGGGCCGCGAACATGGTTGTGAAGGCCAGGATGAAAACGAGGTTGGCGGTCGAGGTGTTGTAGACGCCGGTGATGAAGGCGATCGAGCCGAGCCCGTAGAGGGCGGCAACGATGAGCCCTGACCAGCCCGGGATAAGCTGCGGCGCCTTTGCGCTCAGCGAGCGCCAGACGGCCCAGATGATGAGCGTGGCGACCAAGGTCGTACCGGTGCGCAACAGCAGGATCGTCCATGCCTCGCCATCGGCGAGCCGGATCAGCGGAATGTCGACCGTCAGCGTCAGCCCGCCGATGGCGGTGATCAGAAGGCCTCTCTGGTGGTCGTTGTGGGAAGACATGCGGCAATTCTCGCGTAGGCTTGGAGGCGCAAAATTGACCCGGCCGGTTTTCCAGCCGATCGGCCGGAAGCCCAGCGGCATCCTCCTCGAAACAATTAAGAGTGAATACCGAAAGCGAAGATCAGCGCGAAACCGCTTCGTGATTGTAGCGTTCCCAACCTTTCGGGCCGAGATGCTCCTGCGGCTGGAAGCGCATCTTATAATTCATCTTGCGCGAGCCGTTGACCCAGTAACCCAGGTAGACATGGGGCAGGCCCATCGCCCTGGCGCGGGCGATGTGGTCGAGGATCATGAAGGTGCCGAGCGAGCGGTCCTCGAAGTCCGGGTTGAAGTAGGAATAGACCATCGACAGGCCATCGGCCATCTTGTCGGTGAGCGCTACGGCGATCAGCTCGCCCTGGCCCTTGCCGGTGATGAAGCTGTCGGGTCCGCGGCGACGGTATTCGATGACCTTGGTGTCGACATGGGTATCCTCGACCATCATGGCGTAGTCGAGTACGGTCATGTCGGACATGCCGCCACGGCGGTGGCGGGCGTCGAGATAGCTGCGGAACAGCGAATATTGCTCGGTGGAGGGCTCGGCGTCGTGCATGGCGCCGACCAGATCCGAATTATGCTGTATGACGCGTTTCATGTTTCGGCTGGCGGTGAATTCCTGCGCCAGGATGCGCACCGACACACAGGCGCGGCAGGTCTCGCAAGCCGGCCTGTAAGCGATGTTCTGCGACCGCCTGAATCCACCCTGCGTCAACAGATCGTTCATCTCCGGGGCCTTGTCGCCGACCAGGTGTGTGAACACCTTGCGCTCGAACTGGCCCTCGAGATAGGGACATGGCGAGGGCGCGGTCAGAAAGAACTGCGGCGACTGGGTCGGGTGCTGCGTCATCGAGCCTTGGAAACACTCCTGCGAATCGCTCTACCTTTGGCGCGGACGCCGAAAAATTCAACAGGATTGTGAAAGCCTGGTTGATTGGACGTCTTCACATTTGTGCGCAAAGGCTGCGCCCGCGCTCAGCGGCCGCTGCGGCTGACGACGGTGCCGAGCAGCAGGTCGTGCAGCGTGCGCTTGCGATCGGAAAACAGGCTCACCAGCAGGACTAGCGGCGAAAGGATGACATTGCCGGCCCAAAACAGCACCGAATGCACGACGGCGGTCAGCCCGTCGATGGGGCCGCCGTCGAGTCGGTCGAGCCGGATGCCCATTATCTTCATGCCGGTGGTGGCCTGGTCTTTACTGCCGAGCGTGTTCCAGATGTAGAGGATGGCGACGGCCGGCACGAGAATGGAAAACAGCATCCAGCCAAGGCCGAGCGTCAACAGCCCGAACAGGAACACCAGGATCGCGAATGGAATGGTGAGCAGCGCCACGATGAAATAATCGATGACGAAGGCGAGAATGCGCCGCGTGCGCACGCCCTCATAGGCGCTGATATCTTCGAGCCTGTTGGTGATGATTTCGCCGTCGAGAACGCGAGCGTTCATGTCATTTCCTCGTAATCGAACCCGGGTTAATGCACGGGGGCGCTTGTTGATGAAATGGTGAAGGTTCGCGGCGGAATCAAGATCGAGCCGTCCACCATGTAGATGGTGACGGAGCACTTGGCGCCGTCTGTGACTTGTTGAATTTGTGGCGCGGATAGCGTTAGCTTGCTGCGGCGCAACAAAAAGCGCCAAGCCGAGGGGACGGGGCGACATGGACTATGACATGCTGGTCATCGGCAGCGGCCCATCCGGGCGCCGCGCCGCGGTGCAGTCGGCCAAGCTCGGCAAGTCGGTGCTGGTGGTCGACAGAGGCCGGCGCCTCGGCGGCGTGTCGGTGCATACCGGCACCATCCCGTCGAAGACGTTGCGCGAGACGGTGCTCAACCTCTCAGGCTGGCGCGAGCGCGGCTTTTACGGTCGCGGCTACCGGGTCAAGCAGGACATTTCGGTCGGCGATCTGGTCGAGCGCCTGCATAAGACGCTCGACCATGAGGTCGAGGTACTGCAGCACCAGTTCATGCGCAACACGGTCAAGAGCGCACGTGCCGCGGCAAAATTCCTCGGCCCCAACAAGGTCAGCCTGACCACCGACACCGGCGACTACAGCGAGGTTGGCTTCGCCCATGCGCTGATCGCGGTCGGCACCCGGCCGCACCGGCCGCGCGACGTGCCGTTCGACAAGACACGCATCTTCGACAGCGACGAGATGCTGGAGCTCGACCGCCTGCCACGCACGCTGACGGTGATCGGCGCCGGCGTCATCGGCGTCGAATATGCAACGATCTTTTCGGCGCTCGACGTGCCGGTGACGCTGGTCGAGCCGCGCAATACCATGTTGGATTTCGTCGACCGCGAGATCGTCGACGACTTCATCCATCAGATGCGCGACCGCGGCATGACAATCCGATTGGGCAGTGCCGTCAAGGAGATCGCCTCGAAACCCGACTATGCTGAGGTGAAGCTGGCCGACGGCCGCACCATACGTTCCGAGATCGTGCTTTATGCCGCGGGACGCACCGGCAATGTCGGCAATTTAGGGCTCGGCGCCGTCGGCATCGAGGCTGATTCGCGAGGCCGCATCAGGGTCGATCCGCAGACCTTCCAGACAAGCGCGCCCAACATCTATGCCGCCGGCGACGTCATTGGTTTTCCGAGCCTGGCCTCGACTTCGATGGAGCAGGGCAGGGTGGCCGCCTGCCATGCCTTCGGCGTGCCCTTGCCGCCGCCGCCTGAAACCTTTCCCTATGGCATATATGCCGTGCCGGAAATCTCCACAGTCGGCCAGTCCGAGGAGCAGGTGCGCGAGGGTGGTGCAGCCTATGAGGTCGGCGTGGCGCGGTTTCGCGAGACCTCGCGCGGCCACATCATGGGGGTCAATACCGGCTTCCTGAAGCTTCTGTTTTCGATCGAAACACGCCGACTGCTCGGCGCCCATATTGTCGGCGAGGGCGCGACCGAACTCATCCACATTGGCCAGGCGGTGATCAATCTCGGCGGCACCGTCGACTTCTTCGCCAACAACACCTTCAACTATCCGACGCTGGCCGAAGCCTACAAGATCGCCGGGCTGGACGCCTGGAACCGCATGGGGCGAGGCTAGCTTCGAGGCTTATCGATCTGACGCTGCAACGGCGACTGCAGGATCCGCCAGCCATCGCCTGACGATCTCGGCGTCCGGATTGCCGATTTCATGGCCGGAGGCGACGGTGTGGGCCTCGACTTTGGCGCCATGCCGGCTGAGCAGTCCGACCAGCGCGAGTGCGAAGGGCCGGTAAGTCAGGTCGTCGGCGCCGGATAAGATTACCACCCGTGCGTTGCTGAGATCCGCCGGCGGCACCTCGTCCAGAACCGGCATCGGGCGCAGCAAAGCCGCTTGGACGATGAGCCGCGGATGCAGCAGCATCACGCTTGAAACCAGGTTGGCGCCGTTGGAGTAGCCGATAAAGGAGGCTCGGGCGAGATCGAGGTCGTGGCGTTTCGCGGCCTTGGGGATGAAGTCAGCGAAAGCGTCCGCCTCTTTGCGGATGCTGTCCTGCTCGAATCGTATCGGCGAAATCCGCCTGAACCAGCGGAAACCGTCTTCCTGGGCGATCCGGCCACGCACCGCCACCAAGGTGGCGTGCGGCGAGACTTGGCGCCCCAGCGGCACCAGAGTCGTCTCGTCGACACCCGATCCATGCAGCAGAAAGAGGCACTCTCCGGTTGGTGCTGCGGGCCTGTAAACGCGGTAGAAAAATGGCAGGTCACGCCGCAAAAAGTCATCTTCCGGAGGTTTTTCGGACATAGTTGCATCCTTTTGTTTTCACGATGTTTTCGTTCATTTGCCGGCTTCAAAACGAAATATTTTCAAGCTCCGCCAAAGTTGATTGAACCGGGCGCATTTCAGTCCGTTTCTTCGCCGATATAATCCCCGCGGGAGGGATTCGAAGCAGTGTGCGCCGGGTGGTCGCCCGGGTGGTCGCATACCGCGCATGAACAACCAGCTTTAAGGCCTTTTATCGATGACCATGCCAGTTTCGCCGGAACGCGATACGCGTATTGACGTGTTCCGGGCACTCGCCCTCCTGACCATATTCATCGACCACGTGCCGGGCACAGTTTTCGAAACCCTGACCTACAAGAATTTCGGGTTTTCGGATGCGGCCGAGGCCTTCGTGCTGATCTCCGGCATGTCCGTCGCTCTTGCCTACGGCACCAAATTCCAGCCGGGAAACCGGCTGGTCGCAACGCTGAAAATGTGGCGCCGCGCCGGCGTGCTCTATGTCACCCACATCGTCACGACGATGGTGGTCATGGCCATCTTCTGCGCAGCGGCGGTGTTTGCGAAACGGCCGGACCTTCTGACGCTGATCAACATCGAGCCGCTCGTCAGGAACCCGCCGCAAGTCCTGGTCGGTATCGTCACGCTCGGCCATCAGCTCGGTTACAACAACATACTACCGGTCTATGCGGCGCTGCTGTTGATGGCGCCGGCCTTCCTGCTGTTCATCAGCTACAGGCCACTGGCGGCGCTTGCCGTGTCCGCAGCTCTTTGGCTGGTTGCCGGAATCTACCAGATCGCGCCGCCGAACTACCCGGAGCCCGGGTTCTGGTTCCTCAATCCGCTGTCATGGCAATTGCTGTTCAATATCGGCATGGCCAGCGTGTTGCATGTGCGGCGCGGCGGCACCATCCCGGTCAATCGGTGGCTGGTCGGCGCGGCGGCCGCCTATGTGCTGACGGCGCTCGTCTGGGTGCATAGCCCGCTGTGGGGGCATGTGTCATGGCTCGACCTGCCGGTGGTGCTGACCGGTTTCGACAAGACGTTCCTGTCGTTGCCGCGGCTGCTGCACATCCTGGCGATGAGCTATCTGGTCGTCGCCTTGCCTTTCGTCTCGAACCTGTTCCGCACCGGCCGCGACAATCCGCTCGCCATATTGGGCAAACGCTCGCTGCCGGTTTTCATTGCCGGCACGGTGATTGCCATGGCGGCGCAGGTGATGAAGCTGATCAACCCGGGCGGCATTGCCTATGACAGTCTGCTGCTCGCCGCCGGCATCGCCATGCAGTTCGCGCTCGCCTTTTATCTGGAGTGGCTGTCCGCAATCGGCTGGTCCGGCAAAGGCAAGCCGGTCCGCAACGAGGCGCTGCCTGTTCGTCCATCCTTTGGCATCGGTCCCATGGCGGCAAATAGATAAGATTTGGTGCCGATCTGCCCCAGTCAGCCTGTACTTGGCGGCGGTCCGGACGATGCCCTGACGACAAGTTCGACGTCGAGCGTTTCTCGCCGCACCGTGCCGTCGAAGTCGAGGATTCTTCGCGCTGCCCGGCGGCCGATCTCGGCGATCGGCTGGGCGATGGTGGTGAGCGGAGGCTCGCAAGTTGCGGCTTCAGGCACGCCGTCGAAGCCGACGACGGAAACATCGCGGGGAACCGCGATGCCCCGTGCGGTGAGCCATTCCAATGCCACCATCGCGATCCGGTCCGACATCGCCAGGACGGCGGTCGGCGGCTCCGCCGAGGCGAAGATGGTTTCAAGGCCAGCCCTTGTGCTCGCCTTGTCGTTTTCGGTCTCGTAGACCGGCACCTTGGCGGTGTCGACACCAAACCGGGAAAGCTCTTCGAAATAGCCGATGAGGCGGTCACGGGTCCCGGTATAGGACGCCGTCCGGACCTGCTCGGGCGAGACAAGACCGGTGCTGTCGTCGGCGAAGGCCAGCGACAACACGGCGAAGCGGCGATGTCCAAGTTCCGCCAGATGGCGCGCCGCGAGCCGGCCGCCGGCAACATTGTCGATACTGATCGCGGAGACCGTGTCGTCCTGCGAGCCGAGCTCGAGCGCGACGAAGGGGAGCTTTCGTTCGCGCGTCAGCTCAACGAGACGCGGACCGCCCTCGATGCAGAACAGGATGAAGCCGTCCACGAGAGCGCTCTGGATATTCCAGGCAAGTTTTTCCTCGTTGCCAGCCGACACGAGGGCTATCCCCGCGCCGGTGGCGTCGCAAGCTTCCGAGATGCCGGCCATCATCACGCGGGCAAACGGGTCGTCGAAGAAGTAAGACAGCGGCTCGGTTGTGGCGACGCCGATCGCATTGACCTTGCCGGCGCGCAGCAGGCGGCCCTTGGGATCCGGGCCGGCGTAGCCCAGGGCGTCGGCCGCCGCCTTGACCCGCTCGCGGACTTCCTCGCGCACGATTTCGGGACGGCTGAAGACATTGGAGGCAGTGCCGTGCGATACGCCCGCGGCTTTGGCGATGTCCGCCAGCCGGATGGGTCTCCTGCCGCTTTCGGTGAGTGATGCCATTGTTTGTCTCCAGGACTCCTGTCCAGCAGTATCGCAATTAACTAACATCTTCCTTGGATCGATTCAAATTTTTGCTTGACATTTGTGGTGTGACGCGTATTATTGAATCGATCCAAGACCAGTTTTTGTCCGCAGATTGGATCGATACAAGAGGAGAGCGCCATGCACCCCGTCAATTATCTGTTCGAGGACATTTACCGGAACGACTGGAGCATCCGCTCGGGCGCGGAGGCCCGTAAGGGGCGCGACAGGACCGGTCCGTGGATTCGCGACCTGCGTTTCCTCGTAGGGCGCAAGCGGAGCTGATCGGCGGCCTGTTTTTGTGCCCGCGGATTGGATCGATTCAAAAAGCTAGAGGACATTAAGCCATGCATCCGATCAAGCATCTGTTCGAAGACATCTATCGCAATTATTGGGGCATCTCGCCGGCCACCGAACGGCTGGAGCGACGGCGTATAGTCAAGACGCCCAAGCGCGACGGCCAAGTTCGGCCCGAACGTCCGCGAGACTGAGCTGGCAAGACGGAGCTCGTGGATCGAGCGCGGCTGGCGAAGAGCAGCGGCCGCCATTGGTTGCCGCATCAATGGCGGCGCGGGTGTACCAGCGCCGAGGCGGCCATCACGAGCCAGCCGCCGATGAGCAACGTGCCGCCGATCGGCGCCGACATCGGGAACAGCCGCGAGCCAAGGAAGTCGCGGGCCAAAAGATCTCCCGAGAAAAGCAGAAGCCCGACGAGAAGGATGAGGCTTCCGGTTCGCAGGATTCTATTACCACCGAGCAGCCCGACGGTAAGAAAGACCGGCGCATGCATGAGCAGGAAGGATGCGGCCGTACCGACGAAAGCGCCGCCGAGATGTGCCGCCGCCGCCGAAAGAGCCACGCCTGTTCCGCCGCATAGGCCGCCGGCAAAAATCAGAATGCGACTGCCCGCCGTCTGTTCAGCCATGCTCATTTCCACGCCTCCGCGATTCCTGGCGACCGCCTGAGATAGTGCGGCGAACCGTGTCAGGATTCGCCGGCTTCCGCCAGCATGGCGCGTTCGCGGCGCGACTGGACTAGCCGGTTATAAGCCGCTCCGCCCGCCATCAGCACGGATGTGCCGAGAAACACCGAGCGCATACCGAAATGGCCGCCGACGAAGCCGCCGAGCAACGGTCCGGCAACCTGCCCGACATATTGCGCCGAGATCGACAAGCCCAGCACATTGCCGCCGACGCCGTCGGGCACATTGTGGCGGATGACGCTCGTGATGCAGGGCAAAAGACCGCCAAGCGCCAGGCCCATCAGGAAGCGAAGGCCGACGAGTTGCCAGCCCTGCGTAACGAAGGCCTGCGGGATCAGGAGCAGCGCCGAGACGGCGAGTGCGGCAACGATTACGTTCCAGTGGCCGATACGGTCGGCGAGCTTGCCGAGCCGCGACGCCGACAGGATGGCGCCGAGCGCCGCCGCGGACATGACGATGCCGGAGACCAGCGTGACCTGGCTCTGATCTTCGATGAGCTGTTGGACATAGACGGTGATGATCGGCTCGATCGACATGGTGGCAAAACTCAACAGCATTCCGGTCGCCAGCATGGCGACGACGGGGCGCTTGTCGGGAATCTGCGACCAGCCGCCTCTCGCTTTTTCTTGTGACGCCGCCTTGACGGCAACCGGGCGAGGGGCCTCCTTGATCAGCAAGGTGGTTGCCAGAAACGCCAGGAAAATGACGCCGCCTGCGAGCAGGAAGGTGGCGCGGATTCCAATCAGCGGCGGCAGCGCGCCGCCGAGCAGCGGACCGACCAGAGCACCGGCGGTTATGCCGGCCGACAGCACGCCCAGCGCCCAGCCGGAGCGATCCTTCGGCGTCTGCATGGCAACCAGGATGGTCGAGCCCGAAGAATAGCCGCCGGCAAAGCCGATCAGCAGGCGCAGGAGCACCAATTGCCAGACGGTCTGCACCATGCCGGTCAGCGACATGCACAGCGCCATGCCGAAACTTGCACGCACCAGCATCAGTTTGCGGCCGTAGCGGTCGCCTAGCCGCCCCCACAAGGGCGCAACCAGCGCGGCAGCAAGGAAGGTGGCGCCGTAGGCAATGCCCGACCACTGGACGATCGCCGCGTGACCCTCTGCGCCTAACTGCTCGACGTAAAGCGGCAGGAAGGGCAACAGCAGCGTCATCGCTACAAGCGTGCTGAACGAGCCGGCAAAACACACGGCGAGATTGCGACGCCAGTGGACGTTATGCGTGCCTTGCGTGGCGAGGGTGGCGTCTTGCGGCATGTCCTGTCCTGTCCGGCCAGTTTGCATGAAAACTTGCTGCGGATCCCATTCTGGGATACCAAATTGGTATCCGTCATGGACGCAAGGCTGGTCGCTGTCAATGCGGCCCCTGCAAAGTGATCGGCAACAAATGGTCGGTGAACAGAGAGCCAATGAACCGGCTCCAACAAACGGAACGCCAATGTCGCAGATGCAAAACGTCGAAAGGCAGCTTCGCGAGATGATCCTCGGGCTCGAGATCGGTCCGGGCGAGCGGCTGACGGAGCGCTGGGTCGAAAGCCGTTTCGGAGCCTCGCGCACGCCGGTCAGGGCGGCATTGCTGCGGCTCGAGACCGAAGGACTGATTTGCCGCGACGGCCGCGGCTGGACGGTCTCGCCCATCAATCTTGCTGAGCTGGAGCAGATCGCGGTCTACCGCGAGGCGGTCGAGGTCGCGGCGCTCAGGCTGACTTGCACCTTGCAGGACAGGAGTGCCGTCGAAATCATTGAGGGGATGCTCGATTCTTGCGACGACAAGACGCCGCGCGAGGAATGGCATCGCGTCGGCATGGATTTTCATATCGAGTTGGCGCGTCTGTCCGGCAACGAGTTCCTGTTCAGAGCGGTTCGCGACGCGATGACACGCCTGTCGCGCGCCCGCTGGCTCGAGGTTCGCGACGAGGCAGCACTTGGCCGTGCCTGGGCCGAACACCATGCCATTCTGTCGGCGGTGCGGGCCGGCGATGCCGATAGCGCCGCCCGCCTGCTTTCAGCCCACATCATTGGCAGCCGCGACCGGCTGGTGACCTCGCTGCGCAACGACCGGCGTGGCCTCCGCGCCAGGGGATTTGCCGTCGTCGCTTGAGTGAGGATCGGCTGCCATTGATCACGAAAAGGGCAGATGAGCGAAGAATGCTACTTTCGGTCTCGCTTCGCAAATGCCGATGGCGTAAGAGCGGCGATGGAAAACAACCGATTTGACACACCCGTGACCGTCAAGGGCGCGGCGGGAAGCAATCAGCTCTTGCGTACGGCCCGCGAGGCTTCCGACTACCTCCTCAACAATTGGCCCGGCAAGCGCAGTCCCAAGCACCGCGAAGCGCTGCAGGCCTGTCATGATGCGCTGGCCGGCGACAAGCCGGCCATGAACGCAAGACGGGCCTTCATTGCCGCCGCTCGTGAAGTGAACGTCTTCGTCAGCGACAAGGCGCCCGCCTGAGGCATAGCGGGATTTGACCGAGGCCCGGACCGCCTGACAGGCCCGGCGTCATCACTTGGTCGTTTCGGTTTTGGTTTGGGACTCGCTCTCGCCCTCGGGCTTCGATCGCTCCTTGGCTGCGACCTTGGCAGCCTGCTTTTCCGCCTTCTTGGCAGCCTTCTGCCGGTCGCGTTCCTTGCGCTCCTGACCATAGTTCGGTGCTCGTGCCATATTGTTTCCTTTCGTTGTGGTTGGCCTTTGCCTAGGAGCATTGGACCGCAAACACAACACCGCAAGGCACGATCGGCCCCATATCTCGGCGCAGTCCGGGAGCCTGGCTTCAGGCTGTTTTCAGGCGCCGTCGCGGTCGAGGACGAGATCGGCCGGCCCGAACCGGTCCTTTGCCGTGAATTGCTGGTGCCAGTAGGGATAGAGCACGGGCGGCCTGCTGACTGCATCGAGGCGTGTGCGCTCCTCATCGCCAAGCACAAGGCTTGCAGCGGCGATATTGTCTTTGAAATGCGCTTCGGTTCGTCCGCCGATCACCAGCGAGCTGACGGCGGGCCGACCGAGCAGCCAGGCAAGCGCAACCTGCGCCGCCGACACACCGTGGTTGTTGCCGATGTCGATCAGCGCGTCGACGATCCGCCACAGCCGGTCCTCGTCGCGGATCGGCGGTTCCGACCATCCGCTGAGCTGGCGGGCGGTCGGCTGGTCACGGTGGTATTTGCCGGACAGCAACCCGCCGGCAAGCGGGCTCCAGACCAGCACGCCGAGCCCTTGGTCGACCGAGATCGGCAACAATTCATACTCGGCCTCGCGCGCTTCCAACGTGTAATGGATCTGCTGGGTGACGAAGCGCGGCTGGTGATGACGGTCACTGATCCCCAGCCCCTTCATCACTTGCCAGCCGGAATAATTGGAGCAGCCGACATAACGGACCTTGCCCTGCGCGACCAGAGTGTCGAGCGCGGCGATGGTTTCCTCGAGCGGTGTCAGGCCATCCCACTCGTGCAGGAAATAGATGTCGATGACATCGGTCCTGAGGCGCTTCAGGCTCCTCTCGCATTCGCGGATCAGATGGTAGCGCGACAAGCCTTCATCGTTGGGGCCTTTGCCGATCCGCATGCGCGCCTTGGAGGCGATCAGCACGTCGCCCTTGCGCTTGCCTCCGAGCGCCTCGCCGATGATCTCTTCCGACACGCCGTTCGAATAGACGTTGGCGGTGTCGATGACATTGACGCCGGCATCGATGCAAAGGTCGATCATCCGGCGCGCCTCGTCGAGGTCGGTCTTGCCGACCGCCGAAAACGCGCCGCCGCCGCCGAACGTCATGGTGCCCGTGGTCAGCGTCGAAACCTTCAGCCCGGAACGGCCGAGAGTGCGGTATTCCATGTCGTATCCTCACGATTTATCGGGAAAGGGCGTTGCAAACGACAGCCCTCAATGAACCGGGCATTTGTAGGATAATTCGTTCCGCTTGTCGCCAGTTCCGCAGCGCAAGCTCGATCACATCTTGCGGATTGAACGCACAGCCAGCGCAGCAGTGGCTGCAATAAAACCGTCATTGCCGGCCTATACTAACATCGGTTCAGCGCTTCGATTTCCGGCCGCCGGGCCGGGCGGCGGAGCGCCTGACAGCGGCCGGCAAGGACTGTAAGCGGAGCAGCGCAAATAACCGAGATAAAACAGAATTCCCCGGCCAGGGACTGGCTGGAAGCGGAACTCGCCGACACGCTCGACGAAGATTATGAGCTGGAAATCTCGGAGCCGGCGCTGTCGATGGAGATCGCCAAGATCTACAAGAATGCGCATCCGCCATCGATCGACCGCCTGCAGTATTTTCGCGATCTCATCACGCTGCAATCCGAATTGATCAAGCTGCAGTCCTGGGTCGCCTATCACAAGAAGAAGCTCGTCGTGGTCTTCGAGGGCCGCGACTCGGCGGGCAAGGGTGGCGCCCCGTGGTTCATCGTCGAGGGCAACGACAAGAAACGGGGACGGCTGAACTGCATCGACCAACTCCTCAAGCAGATGCCTAATGAGGAGGTGCCGCACGAAGAGATCACACTGCCGGAGCGCGTCTTTAATCCCGAATACGAGCGCCAGGTACTGCCGCACGAAACTGTATGTGCCGGAGAAGTACTGACTAAAGCGGCGAGGAGGGCGCTGCTCTGTGGCGCCCTGCGACAAGCTAGGTACGCTCGATGATGACGTGCGTGGCTTTCGGCGTCGCGACCTGCTCGCTGCAGCGATAGCCGAGCTTGGGCATGTCGATGCCGGCAAAAAGGTTCTCGCCGGCGCCCAGCAGGACCGGTGAGATCGCCAGATGCATTTCGTCGATGAGCTTTTCCTTGAGATATTGCCGGATCGTAGAAACGCCACCGCCCAGCCGTATATCCTTGCCATCAGCCACTGCTTTCGCCTTCTGCAGCGCTGAGTGGATGCCGTCGGTCACGAAATAGAAGGTCGTGCCGCCCTCCATGACGATGGGATCACGCGAATGGTGCGTGAGCACGAAGACCGGCACATGGTAGGGCGGGTTGTCACCCCACCAGCCTTTCCAGCTGTCATCCGGCCATTCGCCGCGGATCGGCCCGAACATGTTGCGGCCGAGGATCCATGCGCCGACATTTTCGAAGCTGCGTGCGGCGAACGCCTCGTCAGTGTCCGTGGTCCCGCCATCCTTGCCGAGGACCATCTTGCGGAAAGTGCGGGTGCCGAACATCCATCCGTGCAGGGCTTCCCCGCCAACACCCAGCGGGTTCTTCAGGTCTTGGTCGGGACCGGCGCCGAAGCCGTCGATCGACAGGGTGAAAGCGCTGACGCGAAGTTTGGACATGAGAGCCTCCTCGATAACCAATTGTGACATGCAAGCAGTTATCGGGTTAGCCTAACTGATTGCATTTTGCAAGCGGTGTTTTTGGATCGCCGGCTAGCGATGAACGGCTGGGCCACAATCGCCAATCTCCCAACGCTGGCGATTGGCCATAACCAACCATCCCGTCGTCATCCTGGGGCGAAGCAAGGAGCGAAGCGACGCGGCGCAGACCCTAGGATCCATGCCGTGACATCGGCCGAAGAATACAGCGGCCCAGAACGACGAACCACGCGAATGGAGATCAAGAAGACCAATCCGGGATGGTCCGAACTTTTTCGGAGAACCGGATGGGTGCGTTCGTTTTCGATCCGCCGGAGCACTGCCGCCAGGTCACGGCATGGATCCTGGGGTCTCCGCGACGGAGCTTCGCTCCTGCTCGCCCCAGGATGACGAGGGGGGAGGGAGGATTCGGCCAATCCCGAAGGTTTACCACAGGCCCCCATCCCATGCACCAAAGTCCCAAAACGATGCGATCACCTATCCCTTCAGCATCGCCGCTACTTCGGGGGCAAAGTAGGTGAGAATCCCGTCGCAGCCGGCGCGCTTGAACGCGAGCAGCGATTCCAGCATCGCCTTTTCGCCGTCGATCCAGCCATTGGCGGCGGCGGCCTTGATCATCGAATATTCGCCCGAGACCTGATAGGCGAAGGTTGGCATCTGCAACTCGTCCTTCAGCCGGCGGATGATGTCGAGATAGGGCAGGCCGGGCTTGACCATCAGCATGTCGGCGCCTTCGGCTAGATCCTGCTCGGCCTCGCGCACCGCTTCGTCGGAATTGGCGTGGTCGATGTAATAGGTCTTCTTGTCGCCCTTGAGCAGGCCGGCGGTGCCGACCGCCTCACGATAGGGGCCGTAAAAAGCGGATGCGAACTTGGTCGCATAGGACATGATCGCTATATCCTGAAATCCATTGGCGTCGAGCGCATCGCGGATGGCACCGATCCGGCCGTCCATCATGTCCGAGGGGGCAATGATGTCGGCCCCCGCCGCCGCCTGGATGACGGCCGCCGCCGTCACCTGCTCCACCGTTTCATCATTGACGATAATGCCCTCACGCAAGATGCCGTCATGGCCATGCGAGGTGAACGGGTCCAGCGCCGCGTCGGTGATGATGCCGATCTCCGGCACCGCCCGCTTGATGGCGCGGGTGGCGCGGTTGATGATGTTTTCCGGATCGAGGATATGCGAACCGGTCTGATCGCGCAGGCCGAGCTCCACATTGGGGAAAGTGGCGATCGCCGGAATGCCAAGCTTGGCCGCGCGCTCAGCCTCCTTGACGGCGAGGTCGAGCGACAGGCGGTACACGCCGGGCATGGCGGCGATCGGTTCGCGCACTTGTCTGCCGTCGACGACGAAGATCGGCCAGATCAGATCGTCGACCGAGAGCCGGTTCTCCTGGACAAGGCGGCGCGACCAATCGGCCTTGCGCATGCGCCGCAGCCGCCGGCTGCCGGTGATCTCGTCGACGCTGCGCGCGCCGGCAGGCTTTGCAGGTGTGAATTTGTTCATCGCCAAAACTCCGGACCGGGCGGCTTTTACCACGAGCCTTCGCTGCTGACCAATGCGACACGATTGTGCCAGCGGTCCTGTCGGGCGTTATTCTGGTTGACCATTGCCCGACAGAATCTGCGCAGCACCCCGCATGGCGACGCGGAATGCCTCGTCGAAGCTGACACCGCGCACTTGCCATTTATAAGCCTTGCCGTTCATGGCAAGCCGCCAATCGGCGATCCAGCCCAACTCCTTGTCGCTCCAGATCAGGCTGCCGGCGAGCGCCTGATCGGCGCCGGCCTTTCGGGCAAGCTGGTCCAGCGTCGCCATATCGGCATGGCGCAGGGCCCGGTCGTCAAGCTTCGAGGCCGACAGCAGCGACGCTTCGGGAAACACAATCCGCATGACCAGCGAACCGGTGGCATTAACGAAGGATTCGCGCATCGCCGCCCCGCGCTGGTCGTCGGCAGTCAGCGCGAAATGCCTTGTGCCTTGCTCCGCCGCCAGAAAAATCGCCAGGCGTGGCCGCTCGGCAAGCCATGGCTTGCTGCCAAGCGCGGCAAGCACCGGATCGATGACGTCGGGCTTGTACAGGCAGGTGAGATCATGCGGCCGGTCGTGAGTGCCTTGTTCGTCATGGACCGGAATGCCTTCAAGGCGGTCGTGGTAGCGGAATTCGGCAACGAAGCTGCCGGCCTTGTCGCGCAGCGCCGCCATCTCAGGTTTTTTCGCCAGCCGCTGATCACCCGAGACACGGACCAGCACCGCATCCAGACATGTCTTGAAACCGATCTGGCGATTGACCTCGCCCTGGCCGGTGACGATGGTCTGCGATTGGTAGAGACTATCCACGGTTTCGGCCGATACGGGAGGAGTGTTCGCAGCGATTAGGCCGACCACCACAACAGCAAGGCGTGGCAACCAAGGCATGGTCCAACGTTCCAGTTCAAAGCGCCAGCATTAGCACCGGCTGCGGCCACGGGCCAGCAGGCGGGATTGGCGCTGCCATTGACGTGGCTATGCGCCACGCATTAGCACTTCACTCCCGGCGGGCGCGGGAGGGATTCTCTGGCGATGGATTTTGGCGGAGGCGACGAGATTCGCTTCGAAAGGTTGGGCAGGGCCGGCGTCGTCACGCTGACGCGGCCGCAGGCGCTCAATGCCGTAACCCACCGCATGGTCAAGGCGCTGGACAAGGCGCTGCGCAGCTGGGAACGCGACGATGGTGTCGACGTCGTCGTCGTCAAGGCCGAGGGCAGGGCATTTTCGGCGGGCGGCGACATCCTCCACATCTACGAAGCCGGCCCGGCTGGAAAACCGCCGGTCGAGTTCTTCGCCGACGAGTACCGGCTGAACGCCCGCATCGCCCGTTTCAAGAAACCCTATGTCGCCCTGATCGACGGCATCGTCATGGGCGGCGGCGTCGGCATCTCCTTCCATGGCTCGCAGCGGGTGCTGACCGAGAACGCGCAATTTGCCATGCCCGAGGTCGGCATCGGCTTTTTCCCGGATGTCGGCGCCAGCCATCTGTTGCCGGATCTCGGCGGCAGCTTCGGCATGTATCTGGCGCTGACCGGCAACCGCATCCGCTATGGCGATGCTTTGTGGTCGGGCCTCGCCACCCATACGATCAAGGCGGAGGACCAGCCCGGCTTTCTCGACCGGCTGGCGGCAAGCGGCGACCCGGAATCGGTGCTGCGCGGCTGCTTCGTCCCGGCCAAACGCGAGACAGACAGGCCGACGCTGGAAGCCATCGCTCGGCATTTCGCGCAGCCGTCACTGGCCGATATGGTCGCCAGCCTGGAGCGGGCAGCCATCGCCGACGAGTTCGCGGCAAAGACGCTGGCCACCCTCCGCACACGTTCACCGACCAGCCTGCATGTCGCGTGGCGCCAGATCAGCGCCGGGCAGACGTTGTCGATGGACGAGTGCATGAAAATGGAGTTCCGTATCCTCAACCGTATGCTTGTCGGGCACGACTTCTATGAAGGTATCCGCGCCGCCATCATCGATAAAGGCTCGACGCCGCAATGGCGGCCGGCAGGCATCGATGACGTCAGCGCCGCCGACGTCGATGCCTATTTCGCATCGCTCGGCGAACGGGAACTGAAGCTGTGAGCGAGGCCACCTCGAGACGCGTGGTGCTGCAGCCCTCGACGATCGAGGTCATCTTCGCCTGGTTCCAGCGCGTTATCGCCGGCTATTGTCTGCTGTTCGGCATCTTGTACTGGATCCGGCTGATCGGCGTTTACCCCGGCCAGTTGTGGCGCTTCGATCTGATGCCGGTGCACTGGCAGGTGGCGGCGGTGGTGCTGGCGGTGTTTTTTCCATTCGCTGCCGCCGGCCTGTGGATGCTGGCGTCCTGGGGGCCGGTGATCTGGTTCATCTGCGCGGTGACCGAGTGCGTCATGTATGCTGGCTTCCCCGACTTGTTCGGCCGCCGGCCGCTGATCGTCGCCTCGCACCTTGCGGTGGCGCTGCTCTACCTAGTGTTCCGCGTGGTGATCTGGATCCAGAAGCGGCAAGCCCGGCGATAGCAATTCCGGCCAGGATCGTTGGCTAAATCTTTAGGTTAATCATCCTTGCTCGGGTGACCGTCCGTTAAGCCTCTTTCGAAACCCCTTACCGGTAAGCTCTTGTTAGCCTTGGCGTTTAAGTCGAATTTTATGAGTATTCGATAGTGTCGCGATCAAGGTGAAGAACAAAAAATCACCGGGCGACAAACGAGAGGCAAAGACAATGATCAATTCGCGTCCGGCGGCGAAGACCGCCAACGTATCCGATGACCGCCGCGAGGCGATCCGTTCGCTGTACATGGAATCGCTGCAGCTGGTCGAGCGGCTGCATCGCCGTCTGCTTGATGTGATCAAGGACGAATTCGACCGCAACGGTCGCTCCGACATCAACGCCATCCAGGCGCTGCTCCTGTTCAACATCGGCAATTCGGAGCTGACCGCCGGCGAACTGCGCTCGCGCGGCTATTATCTCGGCTCGAATGTCTCCTACAATCTAAAGAAGCTGGTCGATCTCGGCTTCATCAACCACCAGCGCTCGCGCATCGACCGCCGTTCGGTGCGGGTTTCACTGACGCCGAAGGGCAATGAGGTGGCGGAAGTCGTCGCCGGCCTTTACGAACGCCATGTCGGCTCGATCGAGCAGGTCGGCGGCATCAACACGGAAGAGTTCAAGCAGATGAACCGCGCCCTGCAGCGGCTGGATCGGTTCTGGAACGATACCATCGCCTATCGGATGTAATCGCACCCGCCGCAGCAAGATCTGAAGCTGGACCACGGAAATGCTGCCGCGGAGCAGACCAAAGGCCGGTGCCGAAAAGCACCGGTCTTTCGTTTCGTCAGGCCGGCCGATCCAAATTCGAGCAACAGCCACGTTGCCGCCATATTCCAATGGAACCGAAGATGCGGGTGATGCTGGGCCAAAGCCGTGCATTTGTCCTGTGCTCAAGTCACTTCCATGTGTTTTTACACCCATGTGTTTTTACACCGAAGTGATGCGGGCCATGTTTGGCTAATTGTTAAGAAGCCAACTCTAGAGTGCGGGCGAGACCGCCCGGTGGGTTGAATTGTAGCAAGAATGTCTGGACCATCCATGAGAACCAGCCGCCGTTTCTTCCTTTCAGGAGCCTCCGCGCTCGCAGCCGCAATGGTCGCCGGCCGCGCCAGTGCACAGGATGTGATCGGGGATATCCTGAAATCCTCCGCGCGTGGCAATTGGGACGACCAATTCGATGCGCGTGCCAGCGAAGGCGGCAAGGTTGCCTCGACGCTGCCGATCTTCAGCCTGCAGACGGTGTCCTTCACCGAGCAGGCGATCATGCAGTATCAGAATATCGTCGCGCAAGGCGGCTGGGAGCAGGTTCCAGACACCAAGAAGCTGCAGCTTGGCGTCGAGGATCCCGATGTGGTGCCGCTGCGCAGGCGCTTGATGATATCGGGCGATCTGGCACAGAGCGCCGGGCTCTCGGAAGCGTTCGATTCTTACGTCGACTCGGCGCTCAAGCGCTTCCAGTTGCGTCACGGCTTGCCGGCCGACGGAACCACGGGCAAATATACTTTCGCGGCAATGAACGTGTCGGCGCCGGTTCGGCTTGGTCAGCTGCAGACCAATCTGCAACGGCTGCGTGAGCGGGCCGGCACGCTTGGCAACCGCTATGTGCTGGTCAACATCCCGGCGGCGCAGATCGAGGCTGTCGAGAACGACCGCGTTGTGCTGCGCCACACCGCAATCGTCGGCAAGATCGATCGCCAGACGCCGATCGTCAATTCCAAGATCAACGAAATCATCGTCAATCCGTACTGGAACGCGCCGGTCTCGATCGTGCGCAAGGACATCATTCCGCTGATGCGGAAGGACCCCAACTATCTCAAGGATAGCCATATCCGCCTGTTCGCGCCGGACGGCAGCGAGGTCGACCCAATGACGGTCGACTGGTCGACCGACGATGCCGAAAAATATCGCTTCCGCCAGGATCCCGGTTCCGGCAACGCGATGGCCTCGGTCAAGATCAATTTCCCCAGCCCGGACGGCGTCTACATGCACGACACGCCGCAGCAGAGCCTGTTCGGCAAGCTGATGCGCTTCGATTCCTCTGGCTGCGTGCGCGTTCAGAACGTGCGCGACCTCGTCACCTGGATTCTGCGCGACACACCGGGCTGGGATCGCCAGCATTTCGAGGCGGCGATCAAGACCGGGGAGAACACGCCGGTGCAGGTCACCAATCCGGTGCCGGTTTATTTTCTCTACGTCTCGGCCTGGTCGACAGGGCCGGGCGTGGTCCAGTTCCGTGACGACATTTACGGCCTCGACGGAGCCAACGAGCTGCAGATCACATCCGCGCTCTAAGCGGCTGAGTTCATTTGCAAAAGGCCGCCGGAAGGGCGGCCTTTTTCGTTGCCGGGTCGTTCGCGACAGCTTCGCTGGGCCGGTCGCCGGATGGGGCTGCGCTTCCTGTGGATCTGGGTCGGCGACATCGCGACGCGCGTCTCGGCGCGATTACATAAGCGCAGGCCGAGCCGTTCGGGCTGCGCGTCCGGATCGCCGGCTCTGTTGCCGGCGTGTGCGGCGCCATCACGCCGGCCAGATCAACGACCATACGATGCAGGCGCTGTTCCCCGAGATCACGCTCACCGAAGCCTGCCGGCCTTTCAGCAGGGCAAGGAAATAGAGGCCGCCAGTCTCTCTGGCGCAATCCGGCCAGCAAATTTCGCGCAGCAAACGTGGCGGGCCGAAAGCAACTGTGTTAATGGCGCGACAGACCCCGAACCTTGAGGATTTCAGCCCATGGCAACAGCAGCGGCAGTGTCGAACAAATTCGAATCCTTCTTCGAAACCACGCTTGCCGATGCCGATCCCGAGATTTTCGGCGCGATCCGAAACGAACTCGGCCGCCAGCGCCATGAGATCGAGCTGATTGCCTCGGAAAACATCGTCTCGCGCGCCGTGCTCGAGGCGCAGGGGTCGATCATGACCAACAAATATGCCGAGGGCTATCCAGGCAAACGCTACTATGGCGGCTGCCAGTTTGTCGATGTCGCCGAGGAACTGGCCATCGAACGCGCGAAAAAGCTGTTCGGCTGCAACTTCGCCAACGTCCAGCCGAATTCCGGCAGCCAGATGAACCAGGCGGTGTTCCTGGCGCTGCTGCAGCCCGGCGACACCTTCATGGGTCTCGACCTCAATTCCGGCGGGCACCTGACGCATGGCTCGCCGGTCAATATGAGCGGCAAATGGTTCAAGGTCGTCTCCTATGGCGTGCGCCGGGACGATCATCTGCTCGATATGGACGCGATCGAGAAGACCGCCCATGAGACCAGGCCGAAGCTGATCCTGGCCGGCGGCACAGCCTATTCACGTGTCTGGGACTGGAAGCGTTTTCGCGAGATCGCCGATTCGATCGGTGCCTATCTGATGGTCGATATGGCTCATATCGCCGGACTGGTCGCCGGTGGCATGCATCCGTCGCCGCTGCCGCATGCCCATGTGGTCACCACCACGACGCACAAGTCGCTGCGCGGCCCGCGTGGCGGCATGATCCTGTGCAATGACGAGGACATTGCCAAGAAGATGAATTCGGCCGTCTTCCCCGGCCTGCAGGGCGGACCGCTGATGCATGTCATCGCCGCCAAGGCGGTGGCCCTGGGCGAGGCGCTGAAGCCAAGCTTCAAGGTCTATGCGGAGAGCGTCGTTGCCAATGCCAAGGCACTGGCCTCCAGCCTGCAGGAAACCGGTCTCGACATCGTCTCCGGCGGCACTGACAACCATCTGATGTTGGTCGACCTGCGCCCCAAGAACGCCACCGGGAAGCGCGCCGAGGCTGCCCTTGGCCGCGCCAACATCACCTGCAACAAGAACGGCATCCCCTTCGACCCGGAAAAGCCTTTCGTCACCTCGGGCGTTCGGCTTGGCACGCCGGCTGGCACCACGCGCGGCTTCGGCCAGGCTGAGTTCCGCGAGATTGGCAAGCTGATCGCCGAGGTGCTGGATGGACTGAAAGTCGCCAATTCCGACGATGGCAATGCGGCCGTCGAGGCAGTTGTGAAGACCAAGGTGGCGGCATTGACGGATCGTTTTCCGCTTTACCCGTATCTTGGTTGACCGACGCCGAGTGTCCTCCATGTGCGCGACAATCCCGGTGCGACAGCAAGGCACCTGCGGAGAAGCTCAATGATGCAAACTTTCCGTTTCGCCGGCTTTGGTACCTTGCTGGCATCGGCCATTTTGCAGCTGTCCGACCTCGCTTTGGCGCAGACCGAGCCGACGCCGGCAACGCCCAAGACAGAGACCTTCGGCAGGTGGTCCACCACGATGGACGAGGTCAACACCGGTGAGGATGTGCGCAAGACCTGCGCCGCCTCGACCGTCTTTTTCGACGCTAACGGGACCAGCGGTACCCTTACGCTGGCCATCTCGAATGGCGACGTACTGCCACCCGGAGGCTATCCGAGCATCATCATCGCCGTGAGAAACAGTGACTTGCCCAAAGGTGACAACATCCCGGCGGTGTTCCGCGACGTTAACGACAAGATCAAGGCTGGTTTTCATCTTATCGCCGACGGACAGTGGATGATGGACAACAAGCCCGAGACCACGCTTGCCATACTGCGTGCCATGCGCCGTACGAGCGCCCTCGATGTCAGCTTCGCCGACAAGCCGGTCGCGACCATATCGATGGACGGCTTCACCAAAGCCTATCGCTATATCGGCACGTCCTGCGGCTTCCCGACCGGCGACGTCGCTCCCTGATTGGCGTATTGCCGTTCAACTGATTGCCACTCTCGCAATTTTCCTCGTGCCTCGCTATCTCTGAGGCGCGATCGGTCATCGGCCATACTTTGCCATCGTGGCAAAAACCTCTAAGCCTTTCGCTCCACGAGAATCGCGAACCGAAGGCCCTCCATGCGCTGTCCCTATTGTCAGTCCGAAGATACGCAGGTGAAGGATTCACGCCCCGCCGAAGACGGCGCGGCGATCCGCAGGCGGCGCGTCTGCCCCGATTGCGGCGGCCGTTTTACCACGTTCGAGCGGGTACAGCTGCGCGACCTTGTCGTCGTGAAGAAGTCTGGACGCAAGGTGCCGTTCGACCGCGACAAGCTGCTGCGCTCGGTCGAGATCGCGGTACGCAAGCGCAATGTCGATCCCGAGCGCATCGACCGGGCCGTGACCGGCATCGTGCGCCAGCTCGAAAGCTCGGGCGAGACCGAAGTGGCTTCTGGCGAAGTCGGCCGGCTGGTCATGGAGGCGCTTAAGTCGCTCGATGATGTCGCCTATGTGCGCTTTGCCTCCGTCTACCGCAATTTCCGCGAGGCCAAGGATTTCCACGACGTGTTGGGCGAACTCAAAGGCGATGAGCTCAAAACCGACGAGCCCAGGGGCGAAGATCTGAAGAGCGAAGAGGACGCCAGCTGAGCATGGCAGGGTCCGAACGCAGCACGGCTGAGCAAGAGCTCCTCGATCGCCGCTATATGGCGGCAGCCCTCAGGCTGTCGCGCAAGAATGCCGGCCGGACCTCGACCAATCCTTCCGTCGGCACGCTGATCGTGCGTGATGACGGCAACGGGCCGATGATCGTCGGCAGTGGCGTCACCGCCGTCGGCGGCCGGCCGCATGCCGAGACCGAGGCTTTGGCAGAGGCCGGCGAACTGGCGCGCGGCGCCACCGCCTATGTAACGCTGGAGCCCTGCGCCCATCACGGCCGCACGCCGCCTTGCGCCAATGCGCTGGTCAGTGCCGGCGTGGCGCGTGTGGTCGGCGCTGCCAGCGATCCAGACCCGCGTGTTTCCGGCAAGGGCTATGCAATCTTGCGTGCCGCTGGGGTCGAGGTGGTGGAAAAAGTGCTGGCGGCCGACGCCGCGGAGCAGATGGCCGGCTATTTGATTCGATCTCTGAAAAAACGCCCGGAAGTGATTCTGAAGCTTGCGCTTTCAAGCGACAACAAGATCGGCGTGAGAGGCGAGGGACAGGTCTCCATCACCGGCGATATCGCCCGGCGCGAAGTCTATCTGATGCGGGCCGAAGCCGATGGTATATTGATCGGCATCGGCACGGCACTGGAGGACGATCCGGCGCTGACGGTTAGGCTTCCGGGACTGGAGAGCCGTTCGCCGGCGCGCATCGTGCTCGACCGTCAGATCAGGCTAGCCGAGACTTCGAAACTGGTCGCCGGCGTCGACCGTGTGCCGCTCTATCTCGCTGCCTGCGCCGAGGCCGATCCGCACCGGCGCGCCGCGCTCGAACGCGTCGGCGTTCGCTTCATCGGCACTGAGACGTATGAAGGCGATATTGCGCTGCCGGAACTGCTCGAGGATCTGGCGGCGCTCGGCATGGCCAGCCTCCTGGTCGAGGGCGGCGCCAGGGTGGCCAAGGCGTTCCTCGATGAAAAACTGGTTGATCGTATCGTGCTGTTCCAGGGGCCGGACGCGATCGGCGAAGGCGGCATTGTATCGCCAATCGATGCCAACAATATCCCGCCGGGATTTCGCAAATTGCGCAGCATGCGTTTCGGCGAAGACACATATGCGGAATGGATAAGAGACATCTAGGACCGAACTGATGTTCATGGGGCCAAACTAATGTTCACCGGAATCGTCACCGATGTCGGCACCGTCGCTGCCGTGAAGCCGCTCAGGGAAGGCGTCGGTTTGCGTATCGACACCGCCTACGATCCGCAGACCATTGCCATCGGCGCTTCGATTTCCTGTGGCGGCGTCTGTCTGACGGTAACGGGACTGCCGGAAGACGGCGCCAACGCACGGTGGTTCGAGGTCGAGGCCTGGGAAGAAGCACTCAGACTGACGACAGCTATGGCCTGGAAATCCGGCACGAGGATCAATCTGGAGCGGGCGCTGAAGATCGGCGACGAACTCGGTGGCCACATTGTATCAGGCCATGTCGATGGCATGGCCGAGATCGTGGCCCGCAAGGAGGAGGGTGACGCCGTGCGCTTTACCCTGGAAGCACCGCGCGGGCTTGCCAAATTCATCGCCCCCAAGGGTTCCGTCGCACTCGACGGCACTTCGCTCACCGTCAACAAGGTCGAAGGCACCCGCTTCGACGTGCTGTTGATCCATCATTCGCTGACCGTCACCACCTGGGGCGAACGCCAGGTCGGCGACTGGGTCAATCTCGAGATCGACACCATGGCCCGCTACGCCGCGCGGCTGATGGAGGCGGCGAAGGAGGGGCTTTGAGGCGGTCGTCCATAAAGCCCATTCCCTGATGCGACCGCCACCGGGTTGGCCTTGAAAGTTCCTTCGGCAATCTTCCGCTTGCGATCAAACCGGCTTCGGCCTAAGTCACCGGCGATCCCCGGAGACATCTATGGCAGGCACATCCCAACACGGCAAAGCGTTCATCCGTCCGAAGAAGAAGGCACACCTTCTTGTCATCGAGGCGCGCTTTCACGACGACCTTGCCGACGCGCTGCTCGAAGGCGCGACCAGCGCGCTCGACGAAGCGGGCGCGACATACGATGTCGTCACCGTTCCTGGCTCGCTCGAAATCCCCGCCGTGATTTCCTTCGCGCTCGACGGTGCCTCCGAAGGCGGGACGAACTATGACGGTTTCGTCGCCCTCGGCACAGTCATCCGCGGCGACACCTATCATTTCGAGATCGTCGCCAATGAATCCAGCCGTGCCCTGATGGACCTGTCCGTGCAGGATTCGGTCTGTATCGGCAACGGCATCCTGACCACCGAAAACGACGAACAGGCGTGGACACGGGCCAGGCGTTCGGAAGGCGACAAGGGCGGCTTTGCGGCGCGCGCGGCGCTGACCATGATCGCTCTAAAGGAACAGCTGGGAGAGCGAACGTGAGCGAACCCGCTTCGCCCGGCCAGCCTGCGGTTCGCCATGCGAACAAGCGCGGCGCAGCCCGTCTGGCCGCTGTACAGGCGCTCTATCAGATGGACGTCGCCGGCAGCGGCGTGTTTGAGATCACCGCCGAATACGAGGCGTTCAGGCTCGGAAAGGAAGTCGACGGCGCGCTCTATCGCGAAGCCGATGCGCAATGGTTTCGCGCTATTCTTGCAGGCGTCGTCGAGCACCAGAAGACCATCGATCCGATCATCCGACAAGCACTGACCGAGGACTGGCCTCTATCGAGGCTCGATTCCACATTGCGCGCCATATTGCGCGCCGGCGTCTACGAGCTGATGCAGCGCGAGGACGTGCCGGTGGCGGTCATCGTCTCCGAGTATGTCGACATCGCCAAGGCATTTTACGAGGACGACGAGCCGAAACTGGTCAATGCCGTGCTTGATCGCGTGTCGCGCCGGGTGCGCGGCGAGGGCCGCGGCAAGGACGCCTCATGACTGCCGTCGTCGCCGTTGAGGCGGGCAAGGAAGCGCGTCGCACCGCCTTCATCCTCGCAGCCTCGCAGGCGATCATCGGCTCGGCCGCACCCATCGCCATTTCCATGGGCGGATTGGCCGGGCAGTATCTGCTCGACGCTGACAAGTCGCTGGCAACCGCGCCGATCACCGGCTTCAATGTCGGCGTGGCGCTCGGTTCCCTGCCGGCCGCGGCGATCATCCGCCGGCTCGGCCAGCGCGACGGCTTCATGACCGGAACGGCGGTGACAGCGCTTGGCGGCCTGATCGCCACGCTGGCGCTGTTTCATCCCAGCTTCTGGCTGTTCGCTTTCGGCTTGGCCGTGATCGGGATCGGGGGCGCCTTCGTCCAGCAATTCCGCTTTGCCGCCGCCGACAATGCTCCGCCTGAATTCAAGGCGCGTGCCATCTCCTTCGTGCTGGCCGGCGGCATCGTCACCGCCATACTCGGGCCGCAGATCGTCATCTTCACCGGCGATCTGTTCTCGCCGGTGAAGTTTGCCGGCTCGTTTGCGTCCATCCTGGTGCTGGCGGCGGTCGGCGCCGCCATTCTCTCTTTGTTGCGTATCCCAGCCAAGGCAACCGAGAAGGTGGAAATTTCCGACAGCGACGCCAGGCCGCTCTCAGAAATCGTCACTAGGCCACGCTTCGTCGCGGCGTTGTTTTGCGCCATCGGCAGCTACGCACTGATGAGCTTCGTGATGACCGGCGCGCCGCTGGCCATGGTCGGCTGCGGCCTTTCGACCGACGACGCCACGCTCGGCATTTCTTGGCACGTCATGGCGATGTTCGCGCCGAGCTTCTTCACGGGGTCGCTGATCCATCGTTTTGGCGCTGAACGGATCGTGGCCATCGGCCTGGTACTGCTCATTGGCTGCGGCATAGTCGCGCTGTCGGGGTTGGCACTGTGGCAGTTCTGGACGACGCTGATCCTGCTCGGCCTTGGCTGGAACTTCAGCTTCATCGGTGCCACCGCCATGGTGGCCGACAGCTACCAGCCATCCGAAAAAGGCAAGGTCCAGGGGTTCCACGATTTCGTCCTGTTCGGCTCCGTCGCCTTCGCCTCGCTGATGTCGGGCGCGGTCTACAATGCCTGGGGCTGGGAGATGCTGAACTGGATGATTTTCCCGGTCGTCGCGCTGTGCTTCGCGGCACTGGGCGTGTTGACGATGACGGGCTTGCGGGCGGCCAACTGACGTCACGCTGTCGGGACGTCGCGGCAGCGGATTCACTCTCGGAACAAAATTATTGCGCCCATCCCCCCTCTTATGAAACCGTGTACCCCGACGGGGCATCGAAGCCATGCTCATATGCGGCAGCCGTATTCCGGTTCACAGCAAGGGATTTGTGAGATGTTTTCAATCAAGGTTCTGGCCGGCGCTGTACTAGCGCTCGGAATCACGTTTGCCTCGGCGAGTGCCCAGGTGGTGGTGTCGTCGAAGATCGACACCGAGGGCGGCGTGCTCGGCAATATCATCCAACTGGTGCTAAACGCCAATAATATCCAGACCACCGACCGTATCCAGCTCGGCGGCACGCCCGTGGTCCGCAAGGCGATTACAGCCGGCGAGATCGACATCTATCCGGAATACACCGGCAACGCCGCCTTCTTCTTCGAGAAGGCCGACGATCCGGTGTGGAAAGACGCCGCCAAGGCCTACGAGACTGCCAAGAAGCTCGACTACGACGCCAACAAGATCGTCTGGCTGTCACCGTCACCGGCCAATAACACCTGGGCGATCGCCCTGCGCAAGGAGGTCGCCGATACCAATAAGCTCGTCACCCTTTCCGACTTCGGCAAATATGTCTCGGGCGGCGGCAAGGTGGTGCTGGCGGCCTCAGCCGAGTTCGTCAATTCGGCGGCCGCGCTGCCCGCTTTCCAGAAGACCTATGGCTTCACGCTGAAGCCGGACCAGTTGATCACGTTGTCGGGCGGCGACACCGCGGCGACCATTGCCGCTGCGGCCAACCAGACCAACGGCGCCAACGCCGCCATGGTCTACGGCACAGACGGCGGCATCGCGCCCTCCGGCCTCGTCGTGCTTGAAGACGACAAGGGTGTGCAGCCGGTCTACCAGCCAGCGCCGATCATCCGCGAGGCGGTGCTGAAGGAGCATCCCGAAATCGAGACGCTGCTGAAGCCGGTCTTCGCCAAGCTCGATCTCGTCACGCTGCAGGAGTTGAATGGCCGCGTGCAGGTTGGCGGCGAGCCAGTCAAGGGCGTCGCTGAGGACTTTTTGAAAAAGAACGGCTTCCTGAAGTAAGGCGATTCCGGCGCTCCGCTTCAAGGTGCGCCGGATCGGCCGATGGGGGAGGGCGTGCGCATCCGGTTCGACAAGCTTGGCGTGGTCATCACGGCGATATCGGCCTATGCGGCTTTCGCGGCGCCATTCGCCACCTTCCGCGCCAATCGCATCGTACCCGGCGAGGCGCGCTCGATCCTCGAATCTTTGCCCGCGGCGGTCGGTCCGCTATTGATGGCGATTGTTGTCGCAGCGGCGCTCATTGCGCTGCTGAAAACGCCGCTTGCTCTGCGCCTCGCCGCCAGTGTGGCCGCACTTGCGGCGCTGGCGCTGCTGATCGGCGTTGCCGGCAGCTTCCTGACGCCCGCCGGCAACACCTTCGCCCGTATCTCGCCGGCTTCGGGCTTCTGGCTGCTTATCTTCGCCTTCACCCTCCTGCTCGCCGACGTGCTTACAAGACTGAACTTGTCGCCGCAGGCACGGGTCGGCGTGCTTGTTGTCGCCGCAGCGGCGATCGGCCTGCTGCTCGTCTCGGGAAGCTGGAACAGCCTGTCGATCCTCAAGGAATATTTCAATCGCTCCGATAGTTTTTGGGCGGAAGGCTCCAAGCACATTACGTTGGCGCTGGGTTCACTGGCGGCTGCGGTGATTATCGGCCTGCCGCTCGGCATCCTCTGCCATCGCGTCGAGAAATTGCGGGCCGGCGTGCTCAACGTGCTGAACATCATCCAGACCATTCCTTCGATCGCGCTGTTCGGCCTCTTGATCGCGCCGCTCGGCTGGGTCGCTTCGCATGTGCCGGGTGTTGCTGCGCTCGGCATTCGCGGCATCGGCACAGCGCCGGCTTTCGTCGCCCTGTTCCTCTATTCGCTGCTGCCGGTGGTGGCCAATACCGTGGCCGGCCTTGCCGGTGTGCCGCGTGCCGCCAACGACGCAGCGCGCGGCATGGGCATGACCGACCGCGAGCGGCTGTTCGGCGTCGAGTTTCCGCTCGCCTTCCCGGTGATCCTCACCGGCATCCGCATCGTGCTGGTGCAGAATATCGGCCTCGCCACGATTGCCGCGTTGATCGGCGGCGGCGGCTTTGGCGTGTTCGTGTTCCAGGGCGTCGGTCAGACGGCGATGGACCTGGTGCTGCTCGGCGCCGTGCCGACGGTGGCGCTGGCCTTCGCCGCCGCCATCATCCTCGATGCAGTGATCGAAATGAGCGCCACCAAGCGCAGGGTTGAAACGGCATGATCGAGATCGAAGGCATCACCAAGCGCTACGGCGAGACGACAGTCGTCAACGACGTGTCGATGGTAATCGAGCCGCGCAGCATCGCCGTCATCGTCGGCACCTCCGGCTCCGGCAAGACGACGCTGCTTCGCATGATAAACCGGCTGGTCGAGCCGACATCGGGCGTGATCAAGCTCGACGGCGTCGACAACCGCTCGGTGCCGGATTATGAGCTGCGCCGCAGCATAGGCTATGCCATCCAGGGCCACGGCCTGTTTCCGCATCGCACGGTGGCGCAGAACATCGCCACTGTGCCGGTATTGCTCGGCTGGGACGCCAACCGCATCAAGGCCCGCGTCGACGAACTGATGACGCTATACCAGCTCGACCCGCAAGACTACGGGCCACGCTATCCGCACGAGCTTTCCGGCGGCCAGCAGCAGCGCGTCGGCGTCGCTCGGGCGCTTGCCGCGGAACCCAACGTGCTGTTGATGGATGAGCCGTTCGGGGCGCTCGATCCGATCATCCGCAACAAGGCGCAGGAGGATCTGCTGGCAATCCAGAAGCGCTTCGGCACCACCATCATCCTAGTCACCCATGACATGGAAGAGGCCGTTCACATGGGCGACAAGATCGCCGTGATGGACGGCGGCAAAGTGGTGCAATATGCCGAGCCGGCCGAAATACTGGCGAGACCCGCCAGCGCGTTTGTCGAAACCTTGGTAGGTGCCAGCGAAAAACCGTTCCGGCTGTTGTCGCTTGGCCGGGTCCGCGACGCGGTGGAAAACGGCACCGCCGAAGGCGAGGCGATCCCCGGTGACGCCAGCCAGCGCGACGCGCTCGCCGAACTCCTGTGGTCGGGCCGCCCTGCGCTGCCGGTGACAGATACCGACGGCAAGCCGCTTGGCCGCGTCACGGTGGACGGACTGGTTAAGCGCGCGGCGAGACCGGCATGAAAGAGGCTGGCTTAAAGGCTTGGCTTCCATCACTGCTCAGGCTTGCCCTGGTGGTGCTGCTTATCGCCTTCGTCACCAATCCCGGCTGGTTCGAACCGCTGCTGAAGCCGCTGACAGAGAACAATGCGCCGGTAATCTACAATCAGGGCAGCCTGTTGACGCTGACGCTGCTGCATCTGCGGACCGTGCTGATCGCGACGGTTGCCGCGACGATCGTTGCGGTCGCGCTCGCCATTCTGGTCACCAGGCCAGCCGGCGCCGAATTCCTGCCGCTGTCGCGCAGCCTGGTCAATATAGGCCAGACCTTTCCACCGGTAGCGGTGCTGGCGCTTGCCGTGCCGGCGGTCGGCTTCGGCGAAAAGCCGACGCTGATTGCGCTGTTTCTCTATGGCCTGCTGCCGATCTTCGAGAACGCGCTGACCGGCCTGACCACGCTGCCGGCCAACGTCGTCGAGGCGGCGCGTGGCGCCGGCATGACTGGCTGGCAAAGGCTGGTCAAGGTCGAGCTGCCGCTCAGCGCGCCGATCATTCTCGGCGGTATCCGGCTATCGGTGGTGATCAGCCTTGCCACCGCGACCATCGGCTCGACAGTCGCGGCGAGGACATTGGGCGAGGTGATCATCGCCGGCCTACTGTCGAACAACCTCGCCTTCATCCTGCAGGGCGGCCTGATCGTCGCCGCCCTTGCCGTACTGATCTATGACGGGCTGTCGGCGATCGAGCGCTACACAGCGCGGCGCATGGGACGCGAGGCGGAGTAAGCCTCCGAGCGAGCTTCGTTCCGTTCAGCGGCCGATCGAACGCGCCGGATGATCAAGCGTCAGTTCGAGCGCCATACCCGTCCCGCTGGCGATCCAGCGGCGGCGGGTGACGGCGAAATCATGCTGTGTACCGGCTCTAACCACAGAGACCAAGTCGCCCACAGCGCAATCACTATCGAGATCGAGGGCTTCGACAGTCTCGGCAATGTCTTGCTTGCCGGCATAATGTCTTGCAATGGCTGTGAGTACGATGATCACTGGGCCACCCGTTGCGCGATCTTCGGGACTCGGCGATTGATGAGTGCGATGCCCCGATCTTTCAGCAGGAGTTCTTGCCATGACCGCGCGTTTCTCCAAGATCGTCATGTGTTTGTGTCTGGCGGCTGTCGCCTTCCTCGTCGCCTTTGGCAACATCACCGATTACGGCTCAAACTTCGCCTTTGTCCAGCATGTGCTGAGCATGGACACGACCTTTCCCGGCAACGCACTGATGTACCGCTCGATCACCAACCCGGCCTTGTGGACGGCAGGCTACTGGCTGATCATCCTTGGCGAGGCGCTGACCTGCCTGCTCTACCTGATCGCCGCCTGGCAACTTTGGCAGGCGCGCAACGCCAGCGGACAGGCTTTCAACGATGCCAAGAAGTTCGCCATCATTGCCGCCACAATGGGCTTTCTCGTTTGGTGTTTCGGTTTCATGGTCGTTGGCGGCGAGTGGTTTGCCATGTGGCAGTCTTCGACATGGAACGGTCAGGAGGCGGCGTTCAAATTCTACATGACCATGCTGGTGGTGCTGGTCTTCGTCGTCCAGCCGGATGGCGACCCGCGCAAAGCTTGACGGCCCTTCGTCGATTTCAATCGATCTAACCGGATGGCGGTGTCGACAGGCGCACTGCCGTCCAGCCTTTTGGACGAAACCCGGGATCTTTTGGGCGAAAGCCGGACAAGAACCGAACAATATCTTGACGTTCCGAGCCCTGTTTCGCATAAGCCGCTGCGAAGGGACGGATTCCGGTTGCGGAAAATTCGTCCCCTGTCTCAACGGCCCGGGGAGGGGTTCTTTTGGGCCACCAATCGAGGAAAATTCGGCAATGACCATAATTTCAGCTGTCATCGCCTGCGGTCTGCTTTCAGTCCTTTACGCCATCTGGGCGACACGTTCGGTTCTCGCGGCCGATCAGGGCAATGCACGCATGCAGGAAATTTCCGCGGCCATCCGCGAAGGCGCGCAGGCTTATCTGGCGCGCCAGTACACCACCATCGCCATCGTCGGCGTCGTGGTCCTGCTGCTCGCCTGGTGGCTGCTTTCGATTACCGCCGCCATCGGCTTCCTGATCGGCGCCGTTCTGTCGGGTGCCGCTGGCTTCATCGGCATGCACGTCTCGGTGCGGGCCAATGTGCGCACCGCGCAGGCGGCTTCCAACAGCCTCGCTGCCGGCCTCGAGATCGCCTTCAAGTCGGGCGCCATCACTGGCATGCTGGTTGCTGGCCTGGCCCTTCTCGGCGTCTCCATCTACTACCTGATCCTGACCCAGTTCATGGGTCTGCAGCCAAACGATCGCGTCGTCATCGACTCGCTTGTTTCGCTCGGCTTCGGCGCCTCGCTTATCTCGATCTTCGCCCGTCTCGGCGGCGGCATCTTCACTAAAGGCGCCGACGTCGGCGGGGATCTCGTCGGCAAGGTTGAAGCCGGCATTCCCGAAGACGATCCACGCAATCCGGCCACCATTGCCGACAATGTCGGCGACAATGTCGGCGATTGCGCCGGCATGGCGGCCGACCTGTTCGAGACCTATGCAGTGACTGTGGTCGCCACGATGGTCCTGGCCGCCATCTTCTTCGGTGGCACCGCCGTTCTCGGCGCGGCCATGCTCTATCCGCTGGCCATCTGCGGCGCCTGCATCCTCACCTCGATCGTCGGCACCTTCTTCGTCAAGCTTGGTTCCAGCGGCTCGATCATGGGCGCGCTCTACAAGGGCCTGATCGTCACCGGGCTGCTGTCAATTGTCGGCCTTGCCGTAGCCACTTCGGCATGTATCGGCTGGGGGGAGATCGGCACCGTCGCCGGCATGGCTATTACCGGCACGAACCTGTTCATCTGCGGTCTTGTCGGCCTTGCGGTGACCGGCCTCATCGTGGTGATCACCGAATATTATACCGGCACCAACAAGCGTCCGGTGAACTCCATCGCCCAGGCCTCGGTCACCGGTCACGGCACCAACGTCATCCAGGGCCTCGCGGTCTCGCTGGAAGCGACGGCGTTGCCGGCGATCGTCATCGTCGGCGGCATCATCTCGACGTACCAGCTTGCCGGCCTCTACGGCACGGCGATCGCGGTGACGACGATGCTCGGCCTCGCCGGCATGATCGTCGCGCTCGATGCCTTCGGCCCGGTTACAGACAATGCCGGTGGCATTGCCGAAATGGCCGGCCTGCCCAAGGAAGTGCGCCAGTCAACCGACGCGCTCGACGCGGTCGGCAACACCACCAAGGCGGTAACCAAGGGCTACGCTATCGGCTCGGCCGGCCTCGGCGCGCTGGTGCTGTTCGCGGCCTACTCCAACGACCTGAAGTTCTTTGCCGCCAGTGGCGACAAATACCCCTACTTCCAGGGTATGGGCGACGTCTCCTTCGACCTCTCCAATCCTTACGTCGTCGCCGGCCTGATCTTCGGCGGCCTGATCCCGTATCTGTTCGGCGGCATCGCCATGACCGCCGTCGGCCGCGCCGCGGGCGCTATCGTCCAGGAGGTGCGCAAGCAGTTCCGCGAGGATCCGGGCATCATGGCCGGCACCTCGAAGCCGAACTATGCGCGCGCCGTCGACCTTCTGACCAAGGCAGCGATCCGGGAGATGATCGTTCCGTCATTGTTGCCGGTGCTGGCGCCGCTGGTCGTCTATTTCGGCGTCCTCCTGATCTCCGGTTCGAAGGCATCCGCCTTTGCCGCCCTCGGTGCCTCGCTGCTCGGTGTCATCGTCAACGGCCTTTTCGTTGCCATTTCGATGACCTCCGGCGGTGGTGCCTGGGACAACGCCAAGAAGTCGTTCGAAGATGGTTTTGTCGACAAGGACGGCGTCAAGCATATGAAGGGCTCCGAAGCGCACAAGGCTTCGGTGACCGGCGATACGGTCGGCGACCCCTACAAGGATACTGCCGGCCCGGCGGTCAACCCGGCGATCAAGATCACCAACATCGTCGCGCTGCTGTTGCTGGCCGTTCTCGCGCACGGCTAAGCTCGGTCGCTACGACCTTAAGACAAAAACCCGCGGGATCGCTCCCGCGGGTTTTTCATTGCCTGAGATGTGCCGCTTCCGGGGAGGGAAGTAAAAGGAAAGAAGGAGCCGACCTCCGCCGGAATGGATCAGGTGCCGCCGAGCGTGCTGCCGCCGCCGCCGCCGGGAATACCGGGCGCCAGCTTGCTGGCGCCATTTATGATCTGGCTGAGGAAGTTCTGGTCCTTGCCGCCGGTCGGCGTGGTGCGCGAGATGAAGTCGAACACTTTGCCGTCCTTCAACCCGTAATTGGCTATCTGCGTGACGCGCCCGTCATCGCCGAAATAGACTGCCAGTACATGCTGGTCGACCAGCCGCGGCTTGTCGAAGGCGACGTAGCGCTTGCGCGTCTGCGAAATGTAATAAAAGGCCTCGTTGTCGAAGGTCGCTTTCGTCGAGGGAGTGCCGAGCGCCAGCAGCACCTGTTCGCGGCTTGAGCCGACCGGCACCAGGTCGATCGCCTGCTGGTCGATGACGTAGCCTTGCGTCAGCGTCTCGCTCGGATTGAGATCGCCGATCATCTTGGACGAATTGCAGGCGGAAAGCGCCGCAGCGATCACCAGTAGCGAAACCGCACCGGCGGGCCTGGGCAGGAAAGTCGACTTGAATTTCAGCGCGCGCAACTACAACTCCATAAGCTGGCCGCAACTTGCGCTGGGCCGCAAAACCGGTAAACCAGCTTGCTTGCCGATGCAACAAGGCCACTTCAACAAACGGTCCCGGGAGACCACCCTCAAATGTTCCAGCGCCTCTTTGGCCGCGAACGACATGCCAACCGCGCCATCACCGAGGCGCTTTACGCACAAATCGTGGCGGCGGCGCGGCAAACGGTGTTTTATTCCGCCTGGAACGTGCCGGACACGCCGCTCGGCCGCTTCGAGATGCTGTCGTTGCACATGTTCCTGTTCCAGCACCGGTTGCGCGGCGAGGGTGGTGCGGCGGCAGAGGTTGCGCAGGTGCTGATCGACGAGTTCTTCATGGATGTCGAACATTCGTTGCGGGAATTGGGCATTGGCGACGTCGGCGTGCCGAAGCGCATGCGGAAACTGGCGAAGATGTTCTACGGCCGCACCGCCGCCTATGACGATGCACTGCAACGAAATGACCATGATGCACTTACCGGCGCCCTTGCCCGCAATGTCAGGCCCGATGCCGGCGCCTGGCCGCAAGCGTCGCAACTGGCACTCTATGCCGCCGATGCATCCAGGCAACTCACGGAACAGCCGACCGAATCGATCGTTTCCGGCACGGTGGTATTTCCCGTGGCCAACGCTTGAGCGGCGGCAGGCCGAATGAAGATGGCGAAGTGGAGGCGAACATGAAACGTCCTGATATCCACAGCCCAGTGTCATTCCGGGCAAATGTCGCTCGGCTGCCGCAAAAGGGGCTGCCGGTGGTGATCGATGCTGACGCCGGGCAGCGCGCCCTGCTGGCCGCCGAGCACGAACTGCTTTCGGTAGAAAACTATCGCGCCGAACTCCTGGTCGAGCCCTGGAAGCGCAACGGGGTGAAAGTCAGCGGCCATGTCGAGGCCGATGTAACGCAGGCCTGCATCGTCACCCTCGACCCGGTCAAGGCGCATATCGACGAGCCGGTCGAAGCGCTGTTCCTGCCGGAGCAATCCAAGCTCGGCCGGCAAGGTTTCGACGGCGGCGGTGAGATCCTACTCGACGCCGAAGGGCCGGACAGCCCGGAGACCTTTTCCGGCGACGCCATCGACGTCGGAGCGCTTGCCGAACAGTTCTTTGGCTTGGCGATCGATCCCTATCCGCGCAAGCCCGGTGTGTCGCTGGAGGCCGCCGGCGATGCCGAGCCTGTGGAGAATGAGTTCCAGCAAAAGCTCAGATCACTGTTGGGAAAATCCTGATAGCTGATCCAATTTGAGAAAAGTTGGTTGTGCGGCAGCCCAAAACCGTTATTTTCGCCGAACCTTCGCGAGCCCCGTACCTTGGCAAGCCCGCTGGCCAAGCAACCGTGAGATGAACACCGCGTGATCAGGATTTCCATCGATGCCATGGGCGGCGATCACGGGCCAAGCGTGGTCATCCCGGCGCTCATGACTGTCGCCACCCGCCGTCCGGACATACGCTTCGTCATTTATGGGCGCGAAGAAGTGGTACGGCCCGAACTCGCCAAATTCCCCAAGCTGGCGGACGTGAGCGAGTTCATCCACTGCGAGATCGCAGTCCGGATGGACGACAAGCCGAGCCAGGCGCTGCGCCATGGTCGCTGGAAATCATCGATGTGGAAGGCCGTCGAGGCGGTCAAGGCAGGCACTGCCGACGCCTGCATCTCAGCCGGCAATACCGGCGCGCTGATGGCAATGGCCAGGTTCTGCCTTCGCACCATGGCGACCATCGATCGCCCGGCAATCGCGGCGCTCTGGCCGACATTGCGCGGCGAAAGCGTGGTGCTGGACGTCGGCGCCACTATCGGCGCAGATGCGCATCAACTGGTTGATTTTGCCATTCTGGGCACCGGCATGGCGCGCTCGGTTTTCGGCATTGAACGGCCTAGCGTCGGCCTGCTCAATGTCGGCGTCGAGGAGATCAAGGGTCAGGAGGAGGTCAAGGAGGCGGGACGCATGCTTCGCGAGGCCAACATGGCCTCGATGAACTACCATGGCTTTGTCGAGGGTGACGATATCGGCAAGGGCAGTGTCGACGTCGTCGTTACCGAAGGATTTGCCGGCAACATCGCGCTGAAGACGGCGGAAGGCACGGTCAGGCAGATCGCCGGGTATCTGCGCGCGGCGATGAACCGCACGCTGATGGCCAGGATCGGCTATATCTTCGCGAAGACCGCCTTCAATCGCCTGCGCGAGAAGATGGATGTCGGCCGCTCCAATGGCGGCGTCTTCCTCGGGTTGAACGGCATCGTGGTGAAAAGCCATGGCGGGGCTGATTCGGATGGCTTTGCGGCGGCGATCGAGCTTGGCTACGACATGGTACGCAACAATCTGCTTGACCGCATCGAAGCCGATCTCGACCTGTTCCATGCCCGCAATCCGAATGCCCAGACAATCCGGAAATCCGACGTCGTCATCGACGCAAAGGAATAGGAAAGAGCATTGATCAGATCAGTCGTGCGCGGCACGGGCGCCGCGCTGCCCCGCCGCATTATGAAGAATGCCGATTTCGAAGGCATGGTCGAGACGTCGGACGAGTGGATCGTCCAGCGCACCGGTATTCGCCAGCGCCACATCGCGGCCGATGACGAGACGACGGCCTCGCTGGGCGAGGCGGCGGCGCGCGCAGCCCTCGACAGCGCCGGCCTGATGGCGGACGACATCGACCTGATCGTGCTGGCGACCTCGACGCCCAACAACACCTTTCCCGCGACCGCGGTCGAGATCCAGAACCGCCTCGGCATGCACCACGGTTTTGCCTTCGACCTGCAGGCGGTTTGCTCCGGCTTCGTCTATGCAGTGACGACCGCCGACCTCTATATCCGCGGCGGCTTGGCCAGACGGGTGCTGGTGATCGGCTCGGAAACATTTTCGCGCATTCTCGACTGGAACGACCGCTCGACCTGCGTTTTGTTCGGCGACGGCGCCGGCGCGATGGTGCTGGAAGCAGGCACGGGAGCAGGCGGCATCGCCGACCGAGGCGTTCTGGCGGCCAGCCTGCGCTCCGACGGCATCCACAAGGACAAGCTTTTTGTCGACGGTGGGCCGTCGACCACCGGAACGGTCGGGCACCTCAGGATGGAAGGCCGCGAAGTGTTCAAGCATGCGGTCGGCATGATCACCGACGTTATCGAGGCGACGTTCGCACAGGCCGGCATCAGCGCCGCCGATCTCGACTGGTTCGTGCCGCATCAAGCCAATAAACGAATTATTGACGCTTCGGCCAAAAAGCTCGGGATAGAGGAGCGGAAGGTGGTCGTGACCGTCGATCTGCACGGTAATACCTCCGCTGCTTCGGTGCCGCTGGCACTGTCCGCGGCCGTCGCCGACGGTCGCATCAAAAAGGGTGACCTGGTACTGCTTGAGGCGATGGGCGGCGGCTTCACCTGGGGCGCCGTCCTGCTCCGCTGGTAAGTGCCGAACTATCGGGTTCGGGTCCTTGACCTTGACGGATCAATTACTTAGGTTCTGCCGTTGCTTGTATCGATTTATGTTTTTGAGCTGATGGGACGGTTCGTATGGGGGGAAAGACACTTACGCGCGCCGACCTCGCCGAAGCCGTTTACCGCAAGGTTGGGCTGTCGCGTACTGAATCGGCCGAGCTTGTCGAGGCGGTGCTGAATGAGATCTGCGAGGCGATCGTTCGCGGCGAGACGGTGAAGCTGTCGTCCTTCGCGACCTTCCACGTGCGCTCCAAAAACGAGCGCATCGGGCGCAATCCCAAGACCGGTGAGGAAGTACCGATCCTGCCGCGCCGGGTGATGACCTTCAAGTCGTCGAATGTGCTGAAGAACCGTATCCTGCGCTCCCATCAAAACAGCAAAGCCAAGGGCAGCAAGTAGACGCCCGATCCACTTTGCCGAGAATCATGCTCCAGGCTTCGGTTGAAAAACGAGCCCTGCTTTTGCGCCGGGCTTGAATATTGTTTCATAAACCGCTGAAATAAGATGCGATTCGGTAGGCCGGATCGGTATTTGGGTGTGATCCGTTCCGGCGGGACGGAAAGCTGCTTTCTTTGTTAAGCGTGATGTCCCCCGAACCCGGTTCCCGCCTTTCGCGATCATGCTCTAGCGTGAGGATTCGTCCATGGACAAGAGCCCTGATGCTTTCCGCACCATCAGCGAGGTCGCGGAGGATCTGGATTTGCCGCAGCACGTGCTGCGCTTCTGGGAGACGCGTTTCAACCAGATCAAGCCGATGAAGCGCGGCGGCGGCCGCCGCTACTACCGTCCGCAGGACGTCGAACTGATCAAGGGTATTCGCCATATGCTCTACGATCAGGGCTATACGATCAAGGGCGTGCAGAAGCTGTTGCGCGAGAACGGCAACCAGTTTCTGATCGCCGTCGGCAATGGCGACATGGCGGCGGTCGAGGCGATCTCGCAGCGCCGACAGGCCGACACGGTACCGCTGACGCAAGCGGCGCAGCCGCGCGGCCCGGACGACGAAATGCTGGTCGGCCAGCCGAGGGTGAAACCCAGCCGTCGTTTTTTCGGCATCGGCAAGACCGACGAGGAAGGTCCGGTTCCGCCGGACACGTCAAAACTTTCCCGTGACAATCGCGCATTGCTGCAGGAGGCGCTGTTCGACCTCCTGGAATGCAAGCGCCTGCTCGATCAAGTTCGCTAGACCGGAACGGTCTTCAGGGTCATGCGTTAGGCTTCCTTCTGCAGAGAAGGAAGCACGTCATGACATCGCTTTCGAGCATCTCCGACACCGATCTGAACAAGCAGGTCGCGGCCCTGACCAGGGAACTGGCCACCTTGAAGAAAGCCGTGTTAAAGCGGGGCGGCGCCTTTTACGATGACGGGCGCGATACCGCATCGGATTATTATTCGGATATCACTGAGCGCCTCGGCGACGCCTTGCCGGCAATCAGAAGGCAAGGCCGGGCGATCGAGAAGACCGCCCGAGATCACCCGGCGACGGCGGCCGCTGTCGGACTGGTTGTGGTCGGGCTCGTCGCCAGTCTGTTCCTCGGCGGCCGGCAGCAACAAGCACCGCGGGCGCGTTCAAGATCGGCACGTTGAGATAAGCAAATGGCGGCGGTCAGCGGACCGCCGCCATTTTTCGCCGACACGGCAAACCCGGCAAGCGAGCCGCCCTTGATCCAGGACCAGAACGCCTGCTTGCGGGTTGTTCGCCCGAGGGTGTTTTCAGTACTTCCTCGCCACAACCTTCTTGTGATGGTGGCGGTAGTGGTGGTGGACGCGGTGATGGTAGTGATGGCGGTGATGCTTCTTGACGGTGGTGTGCATCGTCGTTGCATTCGCGCTGGTTGCGCCGATGATCGGCATCGAGAGAGCAAGTGCGATTGCAAGTCCAAGGGCGGAGAGAAGAGGCTTCTTCATGACATCGTTTCCTTTTTGCGCAGGCGGAATTTAAGCGTCACCGATTCAGGTCGGTGACCCGATCGGTGCGGTTGGGACTATCGCCTTGAAGTTTTTCGGCAGTTTTTCCGGCCTGTAGAATTTTGTTTCCGAACCGTGTCTGCCGATGATCCGGCCAGATGTCGGCGCACCGGCATCCGCCATTGATTTCGGCGTCGGTTCACGATGCCGTGACGCTATCTTTGATGCTTGGCAAATCACCGACGAGCGGGCATTCTCCCGATCGTCTCAGGCAACAACATGATTTGATCTAACTCTTTCATCCCACGGAGTTGCCAATGCCCCAAATAGCAAAACGCGAACCTTACTCCGAACTGGCGGCGAGCGCGGTTACGCCTGAACGCAGCGCCGTCCGAACCGCCCGGGAAGCCCGTGGATACAGCATCGAAGAGCTGTCCCTGGCGTGCGGGCTGGCAGCCTATGAGATTGCCGACATTGAAAGCGGCAAGGACGCCGATCCCTCGAAACGTCGGCGTATTGCCTCCGCGCTTCAACTTCCGGAAAGCGCTCTGTTTGACGAAGCCGTGTTGCCTGCCAAAAGGCGATCCGTGTCGTAGCGACGTGTCATGCTTTTATTCCACGAGCTCGCCATGGGTCGCCCTGGCGGGCTTCGTTTTTTCGGCCACTTAGTGGACTTGCCGGCCGCTACGGCGACGCCAGACGGAAATTGTCGGAGATGAGCCTCGAATCCGTTCGCGCCTTTTTCGCCGCACACGCGCCCGACATCGACGTTATCGTCACGGAGGCAAGCTCGGCGACAGTGCCTCTGGCCGCCGAAGCGCATGGCGTAGCGCCAGCGCAGATCGCCAAGACGATCTGCTTGCGCGCCGGCGACCAGACGATGCTGATCGTGGCCAGCGGGATCTCCAGGCTGGACAATCGCAAATTCAAGGACCGGTTCGGCGGCAAGGCGCGAATGCTGGATGCCGAACAGGTGCTCGCCGCAACCGATCATCCCGTCGGCGGGGTGTGCCCGTTCGGCCTACCGGCGCCGCTCCCGGTCTACTGCGACATCTCGCTACGCGCCTTTGACGAGGTCGTCCCGGCGGCAGGCGCGACGAATGCCGCCGTACGGCTCAGCCCACAACGCCTGGCCGAACTCGTCGACGCCGAGTGGGTGGATGTGTGCCAGTAGCCGTTTATCCGGGTCGTGGGATCCGCTGAGCGTTACCGCTACTCGGTCTTCTGTGGCTCTTCTTTCTTGATCGTCTGAGCGTCCGTGGCAGTCGACATATCGGCCTTCTCGACGCTCGCTGTCGTCTGCGTGTCGACCGATGCCTGGACCTTTGAATGCGCGGGGCAATCCGCAGAGGCAACTGATATGGACATGGTCAGTGCCGCGGCTATTGCGAGGAATGTCTTCATGATCATTCTCCTCGTTCGTTCGATGGACAAAGTTAGCCCGTCTGGCACCAGCGGCCAAATCACATTTGTTCACACGCTGGCCCAGTAATTCAAACGGCTGCCCGGATAGCCGCTTGCCGTATCAAAGCCCACTGGCTCCGGCCGGAGGATTTTTGGCGTTAAAGATCTCGCCGCTCAGAGCCAGTCTCAGGTCTTCGGCGCTGAGCTGACCACTTTCGAACAAATCCATCACCCTGCGGCCGAGCACTTCTCTGCCTGGATCGCCGTCAGCGAGGCCTAGTTCACGGCATCGGGCATCAAGTGCCTTGGTCAACATGGTCAGCTCGGCAGGACAGGCAACCCCTTGAAGCGACATTGCATCTCTCCCCTAAGGGCGAAAGCGCGTGGCATCTTCGTAGCGTCCGCTCGCCCTTACAACTGCGGACGACGGCAATTCAAATAAAGCCAACCTTTTTCGAACTCAACATTCAAACGTACCAAAACGCCGCGCGCTCCAATGCCAGGATCCTGCTACAATACGGCATGGCCGTCCGAATAGCGGTTATCCTCGCGCTTCTCTTCGCCTTCGCCTACGGTTTCGCAAAACTCGCGGAACATTATGGCAGAGTTGGCCACAGGCCCTCTCCGTGTGAAGAATTGCCCTATCCTGATTGTCCTGATCAAAAAGCTCTTCCCCGGGAAGAGACTGAGCCTTGAGCGCGCCTGTTCAGGCCAGGCCAGGCCAGCCATCGGGGTTGAATTAGTTCTTTCCAACCGACGGTTGGTGGACGCATTGCAGCTGATGGGCCTAGGGTTCACTACGATCCGCGCGCACCGGGTATGCCCAAACCCCCGAGTCACCCCTGCCTGATGCAAGGCGCCTGATCGAGTCCCGCCGTTCTGGCATGTGCGGCGGGACCTTTTCTTATTGAAGCTGGAATACGGCTCACGGTTGGCGTACGCAGCAAAGCTTATCTACCTATTACCGCTCGGTTCTCGGTGGGCTTCTGGCTAGACGCCCTCTGTGCCTCACGCACGAGTGATGCGTGATCGATTCTTCGATGAGATCACGCGCCTGCGTACGTTGCGCTGGCTGCAGTGCGGCTATTGTCTGTACAGCCAGTTTGGGGGAAAACTGGCTAAGCCTTTGGATTTTAATGGTCGGAGTGGCCGGATTCGAACCGACGACCCCTTGACCCCCAGTCAAGTGCGCTACCGGGCTGCGCTACACTCCGGACCGGTCGCGATGTATCGTGATAGACCGGCTCCGGTCAACCGAATTCGGTTGCTGTCCTGCCTGAAGCAACGGCAACGGGCATTGCCGGTCGCTGCGCCGCCCGCAGCTGCCACTGGTGGCGGTATTCGAGCGCGATGGCACCCCAGATCAAGCCAAGCAGCAGGTAGACATGGCGCCAGTGGTCGATGTCGATGAAGGTGCCGAGCCCGATATTGCCGATGAAGGCGACGTAGGCGCATAGAAGATAAGGCTGCCACGGCCGGTCGCGCAGCAGAATGCGGAAGCCGGCGGCGATCGTCCAGCACGTCAGCGTCAGGAACGACACGAAGCCGAGCCAGCCGTAATCCATCAGCATCTTCAGCCAGATGTCGTGCGTGTCCTCGCCGAACATCTTGCCGAAGACGAGCGGGCCGATGCCGAACGGATGCTCCAGTGCCATCTGAAAGCCGATCGTGTAGCGGGCGAAGCGGCCGAGGCGGGCGGTGTCGTAGCTTTGTTCAAGCTGTGCGCGGTTCGAGAACATCTCGGCGACGCCCGGCAGTTGCAGGATGACGATCATTGCGATGACCAGCAGTCCGACGGCGGCGATGGTCATGACGACCACGCGCAGCCGGAACTTGCCGCTGGCGCTCTGCAGGAACAAGGCACCGGTTAGCAGGATCGCCGAAACGGCGAACATGCCCCAGGCGCCGCGCGAAAAGGAAAAGAAGATGCCGGCGGTGATGATCAGCAGCGGCACAGCCAATAGAGGCATGCGCGCGACCGAGCCGGTAAGCAGCAGATAGAGCAGGTAGATGCCCGGCAGCACCAGGAAAGGCCCGAACACGTTCGGGTCCTGGAAGGCGCCGGCGGCGCGGTCGTATTTGGTGAAGATCTCGGCTCCCGGAAAGGCATGGAAATAGCCGGCTATGCCGACCAGCGAAGTCAGCACCGCCGACACCACATAAGCGACGAAGATCACCCGATAGAGACTGGGCCGGACCGCCGTTACCGAAGCGAAGAAAACCGCGGTTAAGGCCAGGAACAGCGAGACGGCGAGATAGAGCGGCGTGCCGGCGAGGTCCGACATCTGCGTCATCGAGATCATGCCGCCGACGTTCATGATCAACAGCAGCACCAGAAGCGGCACCCCCGCGCGCTGTATGCGCATTCCGAACAAGGGCCACACCACGATCAGCCCGATCATATAGACGTCGTACGGCGCGGGCTCGGCAATGACGAAGCCGGACAGGAAGACGCCGAGGAAAACCGCCCCTGACGCAATCAGTGCGATCAGCTTGGCGTTGACCGCCGCCGCCGGCAATTCATAGGCCGTCGCGCTCAATATGCGTTTTCCGTGTTGAGCAGGCGGATCGGCGTCAGGAACAGGATTTTGAGGTCGAACAGGAGCGACCAGTTCTCGATGTAATAGAGGTCGTATTCCGTCCGCATGCGAATCTTCTCGTTGGTGTCCATCTCGCCGCGCCAGCCATTGATCTGCGCCCAGCCGGTTACACCGGGCTTGACCTTGTGACGGGCGAAATAGCCGTCGACCACCTCATTGTAGAGGAGGTTGTGCGACTGCGCGGCAATGGCGTGCGGGCGCGGACCGACCAGCGACAGCGACCCGAACAGCGAATTGAAGAACTGTGGCAATTCGTCGATCGAGGTCTTGCGGATGAAGCGGCCGACGCGGGTGACGCGTGGATCGTTCTTTGTCACGGTCTGCTTCGCCGTCGGGTCCGCCTTGTCGGTGTACATCGACCGGAACTTATAGACCTCGATGATCTCGTTGTTGAAGCCGTGGCGCTTCTGGTGAAAAAGCACCGGCCCCTTGCTGTCGAGTTTGATCGCGATCGCGGTCGCCAGCATCACCGGCGAGAACACGATGATGCCGATGATCGAAAAGACGATGTCGAAGGCGCGCTTGGCGACCGAATCCCAGTCGTTGATCGGCTTGTCGAAGATATCAAGCATCGGCACCGAGCCGATGTAGGAATAGGCGCGGGGCCTGAACTGCAGCGCGTTCGAATGCGCCGACAGCCGGATGTCGACCGGCAGCACCCACAGCTTCTTCAATAACTGCAGCACGCGCGATTCGGCGGTCAGCGGCAGTGATACGATCAGCATGTCGATGCGCGCGATGCGGGCAAATTCGATGAGTTCGGAAATTGTGCCGAGCTTGGGATAACCGGCGACAACCGGCGGCGACCGCTTGTCGCCGCGGTCGTCGAAGATGCCGCAGATGCGGATGTCGTTGTAGGGCTGCCTTTCGACCGAGCGGATCAGTACCTCCGCCGCCTTGCCGCCACCGACGATGACGGCGCGGCGCTCCATCCGCCCATCGCGCGCCCAGCGCCGGATCAGCTTCGACATCACCAGGCGGAGACCCAGGATCAGCACGAAGCCAACAACAAACCACGTGCCGAAGAGCAGGCGCGAATAGTCTTCCGACATTTTCATGGTGAAGGCGGTGAGCGCCATCAAGGCGAACGTTCCGGCCCAGACCAGCAGGAGCCGGCCGAAATTGGCGATCGGCCGCATTAGCGCGACGATCTGGTAGCAGTCGGTGACGTCGAGCAGAACGACCGCGAGGAACGAGGTGGCGGCGATCGTCAGGGAGTATTGCCAGGCAAGATAGTTGAAAAAGCCGACGTAGTAGAAATAGACGGCAAGACCTGACACCAACAGCAGCGCGAATTCCACCATGCGCAGGACGCCGCTCACCATGATCGGCGACATCGTATCGCGCCGGTATTGCGAGGCGACCTGGCGGGCGACGTCGTTCATGCCGCCGGCCGTGTTGTTCTCGGCAGGGGCGTTGAATTTGCGCACCGCGTCTAGCGAAAAACGGCGCGCGGGGTCGATTTCGTTCATGGGGCGTCCGCAGGTTTCCCTCAGGTGAATAGCAAAAGAGAGCTAAGAAACCCTTGAAACAACAGATGGCTTTGGAGACGCTTTCACCAGGAGTAGCCCGGTGGAACCCGTTGCCCTATTTTTTTTGCGCGGCGAAATAAGCCTTTTCGATTTCAGCGGCCATTACATCGGCGCCGAATCGTGCCTTGAGGTCGGCGATGCCGGGCATCAGGCCCTTGTAGGCGTCGAGATCGGCCAATGCGGCGCTTATCTTGTCGCCAAGTTCGCGCGGGTCGGGCCGGATCAGGGCAGGCGAGCTGGTGTCGAAGATTTCCGGTATGCCGCCGACCGACGTCGCGATGATCGGCTTGCCGGCGGCGAGCGCTTCCAGAACAATATAGGGCATGGCTTCCGCGCGCGAGGGAACGACGACCAGCTTGGCCAGCGTGAAGGCTAGCCTGGCCGGCATCGGCGCCAGGAAGCCGACGTCCAGGCCGCGCTGACTCACTTGGGCGCGATAGCGCGGCAGGTCGTCGCCGTCGCCGACCATCAGCGCCTTCAATGGGTGGCCGAGCCGTGTTGCGGCAAGCCCCAGCGCATCGATGAAGATGTCCGGGCCTTTGAGGTCTCGCATCATGCCGATGTAGAGGAGGTCAACCGCATTGTGCTCGGTCCGCACCGGCTCGAACTCGGCGGCGCGCAGGCCGTTGTGGACGAGAGCGTTCGGAATAGGCGGCTCGCCGACCTTCCTGCGATAAGTCCGTCGCTCATAATCGGAAACGAACAGCAGGCAATCGGTGAAGCGAGCCATGAAGCGCTCGAGCGCGAAGAACAGCTTCCCCATGGCAGTGGTCTCGTCATAGTGAAGCGAGCCGCCATGCGGCGAATAAAGGCGGGCCACGCGAGACCTGGATACCCGCAACAATGAGCCGAACAGACGGGCATAGGCGCCACCTTTGGCGCCATGCCCGTGCAGCACGTCCGGCCGCAATTCTTTTATGATCCTATAGGTGCGCCGGGCCGAGGCGAGATCGCCTGGCCCGACATGCCGCTGCATCGGCGTGCGGTGAATGCCGAGCGCCAGGCTGCCCTTCATCTGTTCGAACAGCCGTTCCTCGAAATCGCCGCCCGTCGTCGAATCGCAGACGATGCCGACGGCATGGCCGGCGGCGACCTGAGCCTCGGTCAGGTCGCGCACATGCCGGAAGATGCCTCCGACCGGTGAGCGAAAGCAGTGGACGATCCTGAGTGTGTCCGCCACTTGGTCAGCACATCAAAACAGGCGTTCGCGAACATAGACTGTATCGCCGGGCAGTAGCGGGTCGGAGGTCACCACGCGTCCGGTTATCACCTTGCCGTTGATGTCGCGGGTAATGTCGACGCTTTCCTGGTTGGCGCGTGGCGTGAACCCGCCGGCGATGGCGACGGCCTTCTGCACGGTCAGGCCCGGAACATAGGAGTACTGGCCCGCCGCACCCACTTCACCCATGACGAAGATCGGTCGGTAGCGATCGATTTCGACAGAAACGTCAGGATCCCGCAAATAGCCCTGGCGCAGTTTCTCGGCGATCTCGCCCTCGAGCTGCTGGGCGGTGTGGCCGCGCGCCGGCACGTTGCCGACGAGCGGCAGCGAGAGATAGCCGGATTGGTCGACACTGTAGGTGTTGGTCAATCCTTCCTGCTCGAACACTGTGACGCGGACGCGGTCGCCGGCGCCGAGGCGATAGGGCTGGTCGAGAACTTCATGGAATGCGGCCGGCGTCGGCCGGTAGCTGGAGCAGCCCGAAAGCATCGATACGGCAAGCAGCGCGCGGAAAAGGGGAGCAGTGCTTTTCATGAGCGGACACGTACCTTTGAATAGCCGGCGACTCTGCGGCAAACCTTAACGATCGAGCTCGGTTATCATCCTGTTAGGGTTAATGGCCGGTAAAGGCGCACGGCCGATACGGGCCGGATCGACAAATGCAGATCGTTTTCAGCCTCTTGTTTGCGGCTTGTTAGTAGAGCCTAACAGGTTCTTACCGCGATATTAACGGCTGAGTTACCATAGTTGTTTACGGTGCATGCTGACTCAGTACCGGAGCAGGGATGCATGTCCGTTCAATCCGCGGCCGCAGATGTCGACATCGATCTCAGGCAGCTTTTCGCCAGCCTGGCGCGAAACTGGTTGCGCATCCTTGTCGTCGCGCTGGTTGTAACCGGCCTGGCCTTTGCGCTCGCCTGGCTTGCAACGCCCGAATACAAGGCGGCAGCCAAGCTGGAGATCGGGCCTCGAGAATCGGAGTTCACGCGGCCAGCCGGGGCCAACGGCAACGAGCGGTCGATTCCCGACGAAGAGGCTGTGGCCACCGAGGTCCAGATCATCTCGTCCCCCGACATCCTCAAACAGGTAGCGGCGAAGCTCAACCTGGCGAAATTGCCCGAATTCGACGAGGCGCTGAAGATGTCGGCGCTGAGCCGCACCCTTGTCCTCGTTGGCTTGAAAAGCGATCCCTTCGAGATCCCGCTGGAAGAGCGCGTGCTGGACGCAATGCATGAGAAGCTCAACGTCTATGGCGTCGAAAAAACCCGTGCGATAGCAATCGAGTTCTCGTCGGAGGATCCACAGCTTGCCGCCGCGATCCCGAACGCGATTGCAAAGGCCTATATCGCCTCCAAGGGCAACGCCAAGCTCGAATCGAATTCCGCCGCCACCGACTTTCTGGCGCCGGAAATCGCGGATCTGCAGAATCGGGTGAAGGAGGCGGAAGCCAAGGTTGCCGCATTCCGTGCCCAGTCCGATCTTTTGATGGGCGGCAACAACTCGGTGCTTGCCACCCAGCAGCTGTCCGAATTGTCGAGCGAACTGTCACGCGTGCGCGCCAACCGCGCTTCAGCGGAAGCGACCGCCGACAGCGTGCGCAGGGCATTGCGTAGTGGCGGCTCACTGGATGCCGTTCCGGAGGTGTTGTCGTCCGAACTGATCCAGCGTCTGCGCGAGCGCCAAGTCGAACTCAAGAACAACATCGCCGACCTTTCCACCACCTTGCTCGACAACCATCCGCGCATCCGGGCGCTGAGGTCGCAACTCGCCGATCTCGACCGCCAGATCCGTAACGAAGCAGAAAAGATCATGAAGGGTCTGATGGCGCAGGCCGAGACGGCGAAGGCGCGGGAGGCTCAACTCGTGGCCGACGTCAACACGCTGAAGGCGGCGTCCGCCCGCGCCGGCGAAGAGCAGGTGGAACTCGATGCGCTGCAGCGCGATGCCGCGACCAAGCGCCAGCAACTCGATCTCTACTCGTCCAGCTATCTCCAGGCGGCCGCACGCAAGGATCGCAACTACCTGCCTGTCGACGCTCGCCTATTTTCGGAGGCCCGGGCGCCGACCGAACCCTATTTCCCCAAAATTGGTCCGATTGTCGGCGCGGCCTTTGTCGGCTCGTTGCTCATCATGGCGATCGTCACGTTGCTGCAGGAACTGTTTTCCGGCCGCGCCATGCGTCCGGCCGCCGGTGCCCATTTCGAACACATCGAGCAGGTTGCGATGCCGGCTGTCCAGGCCGACCGCGCATTGGCCGAGCCCGACCCGCCGGTTGCCCAGTCCCAACCGGCAGTCGCCGAGATCGATGAGACCGACGACGACAGTATCATTGAAACCAAAGTGGAGCCGGAACCCGTCGCGGTGGCGGAAGCGGCTGCCGAGAAAATCGAACCGGAGTACTCTGAAATGGCTGCTGGAGACATTGAACCGGCACGTTCTATCCTCGGCGAGATCGACATCGACAAGGCCGCGGAAAAACTGATCGCCACCGGTGCAGCCCGGGCCATATTCGTGTCACCGGAAGGCGACGAGGCGGCTGCCTCGGCGGTGCTGGTGGCGCGCGCAGTCTCCGACGCTGGGCTACGCGTGCTGCTGCTTGATCTCACCGCTTCGGGTGCTGCCTCGCGGCCGATGCTGGACAGCGGGCTGTTTCCGGGCATCACCGATCTGCTCGCCTCGCAAGCGCAGTTCAGCGATGTGATCCACCCCGATCTCTATTCGGATTGCCACGTGATTCCCGTCGGCACAGCCGATCCGGTCCGTGCCATGCGCGCCGCCGACCGGCTGCCGATCATCATGCAGTCGCTAACCACGGCCTATGATCTGGTTGTGGTCGAATGCGGGCCGGCCGACGCGCAAGGCATCAGCCGCCTGGTGGGCGAGGGCACCGAGGTGCTGCTCTCCATGCTGGAGCCGGACGACCAGGTGACGCAAGCCGCAGTCGCGCTCATCGAGAGCGGTTATCCCGACCTAACGCTGGTCACGCCAATCGGCCATGTGGCGCCGGGGCCAATGCCGGGACGGCGCTCGGCGGCCTGAGGCATTTTTCTCAAATCGAAATCAGCTGTCGTCTTCGCCTGCGGCCGGTGCTGTCTGGCCCACGGCCTTGCGGCGCAGCAGCTTGGTCAGCTTCCAGACCATTGGGCTGTGCTTGATGAATGCTTTCAGGCTTGCGCCGTGCCTGAGCGCAAGCGCCAGCGCGCGACCTTTCAGCGTCAGCGGAACCAGCGCCTCGAAATGTTGCGTTTCGACATCGCACCACAATCGCTTGTAGGGTTCGTCACCGACCGAGAAATCATAGATTTCAAAACCCGCCTCGCAGGCTTCCTGGATGTTCTCGAAGAACAGGAAGTCGCCGGGGCTGGTGTGTGCGAGCTCGTCCTCGGCGATCGCCCCGAATTCGCAGATCAGCCGCTTGCCCGAGCGGCTCGATCCGGTGACCGCACGAAGCTTGCCGGCGACTTCCAGCCCATGCAGCACGAAGGACGGATCTTCCTCTTGGAGCGCGTCGGTAAACAGCGAGCGAAAAAAAGCACGCACCTCCGCTTCACCGAAAACATTGGCGATGCCCATCTTGCGGAAGCGGAATTCCTTCATCTCGAAAAAGGCGTCGAGCAGCCTGTTCACCTCGTCCGCAGTCCTCGCCTCGATGCGGCAATGGCTGCCGACGGCCCCGAATTTGCGCGCCTGCGAGCGATGCTTCTTGCGCCTGCGCTTGCCGCTCACGCGGGTGAGCAATGCATCAAACCCTCCTACAAGACCGGCGGCCAGAGACAGATTGGGGCTCGAAAAATGCGGCAAGGCGGAGAGCGGGTTGGCAACGCCGTCGAGATCGGGCAGCAGCCGCTCTAGCGCAACAAGATCGATATCACGCCGCACCTTGGCAATCGCAGCCAGCATAGCGCGGATCGCCGCGTTATCGGCATTCGCCAGCCATTGCGGGTCGGCGGCGGCAAAATTGCCGTTGGCATGGCGGCCGCCCATGAACCGGGCGACGCGGAACGCTCCACTGCGAGTGACCTCCAGCGCCAACGAGAAAACCGGCCTGTTGTCGGCGCGCAGCGTCGCAACGACAACGTCGGCACCGGTATGTGCGGCCCAGTTCAGGATCCAGCCTGCGCTCTGCGCCGGGGCAAAAAGCGCCGAACGGCAGAATTCGGCGTACGCCGCCAGCGCCGCACTATCGGCAACCGAGATCGACAAGCCGGCTTTGCCGGCCGGCAAGGTATACGGCGACGCCTCGCTGCTTGCCAGCCGATTGCCGTCAAATGACGCGGTGGCGTCAACCATACCTCAATCCTTAGGGCGTATTCGTCGCGATTGGGGGTCCGCGCAGGCGCATTCCATGCTTGATGAGCTTAGGCGCAAAAGGTGAATGAATGATCGACGGGGGCGAGGCAATTCGCAAACTGGCGCTCAATCTCGCCCGCTATTCCGGTCTCGCGCCGCTGGCCAAGCCGTTTATCGGCGGCCTTGGCGTCATCCTGATGCTGCATCGGGTCACCGCGACGCCGGAAAAGCCGAACGGCGTCAACCGACACTTGAACATCGCGCCTGGGTTCCTCGATATCGTGATCGCCGACATGAAGGCGAACGGCTACAGGTTCATCACGCTGGACGAGGCGATCGAGCGCATCAAGGCCGGCGACAAGGACGGCCAGTTCGCGACGATCACCGCCGACGACGCCTATCGAGACAACATGACCGAGGCGCTGCCGGTGCTGGAGAAGCACGGCGCGCCGATCACCATCTACGTCGCACCGGGACTGATCGACGGCGCTGCCGACCTGTGGTGGGACCTGGTTGAGGATATCGTCAATGCGCGCGATCGCCTGACGCTGACGACGCCGGACGGCCCGGTGACGATCGACTGCTCGAATCGGGGAAAAAAGGTCCAGGCCAATGCGCGCCTGCACGCCTATCTGACGCTGAAGGTGCGCGAGCGGGACCAGCGTGCGGTGTTGCGCGATCTGGCGCGCTCGAACGGCATCGAGTTGGGCGGTCCGCGCCCGAGCACGCTGATGAACTGGGACGAGATCCGCACCATGGCCGGGCACCCGCTGGTGACGATCGGCGCGCATAGCGTCAATCATTGCAATCTGAAGCGGCTTTCCGAGAGCGACGCGCGGCATGAGATCGGCGACGTCAAGCGCATATTGCAGGCCAAACTCGGCGAGGAGCCGCGCCATTTCGCCTATCCCTACGGTCATGCCAGCGCAGTCGGCCGCCGCGAAGTGGGCCTTGTCCGCGATGCCGGCTATGCGTCGGCGGTGACGACCCGCCACGGCGTACTGCGCGCCGAGCATGCCGGGTTCCTGCATGCCCTGCCGCGCATTTCAGTCAACGGCCGCTATCAGAGCATCGCCCACATCCGAACCATGTTGTCGGGCGTGACGACGCCGCTGGCCAATGCCGGCAAGACGGTGGTGACGATTTAACTGTTGCCTCGGCCCTTCGGCCGCGGCTCCAGGATCAGCCACTTGATGATGCCCATCGCCGGCAGCACCCACAAAAGCCCGCTCAGCAGGAAGAAGATGAAGTGCGCCAGCGGCCCGGACTGCGACAGTTGGGCGACCGCGACGATCGAGGCGACCAGCGCATAGACGACGACCAGCACTACCAGCAGGAAGCTTCCGATCAGCTTTTTCAGGCGAATGGGCATGGCGCGATCTCGTTGATCGCTATCGCTTAGGCCGAACGGCGAATGCGCGCAACCCGCCAGGAACGGCGCGACGGCGTGCCGCGTCGCCCGGCCTTGCAAGCCGGGTTGCGATGGTTCACCAATCCGCGACTTCAACTGCCGGGACAAACCCATGGCTGCTGCCATATCCGACGACGCGCCCTTCGCCGCCCGCGATCGAGACCTTCGCAATCGTGCACTGGTGCGCGGTTGGCTCTATGTCGTGCTGCTCGTGCTGTTTGCGCTGGTGGTGGTCGGCGGCGCTACGAGGCTCACCGATTCCGGCCTGTCGATCACCGAATGGCAGCCGATTCACGGCGTCATCCCGCCGCTCAACGATTCCGAGTGGCAGGAGGAGTTCCTGCGCTACCAGCAGATCCCGCAATATGCCGAACTCAACAAGGGCATGAGCATCGAGGCGTTCAAGTCGATCTTCTGGTGGGAATGGGTGCATCGTATCCTGGCGCGTAGTGTCGGCGTGGTCTTCGCCCTGCCGCTGCTGTTCTTCTGGGTGACGCGCCGCATTGAGCGGGGCCTCGGCACGAGATTGTCGGGCATCCTCCTGCTCGGCGGGCTGCAGGGCGCGATAGGCTGGTGGATGGTGGCATCCGGCCTGGTTGACCGGGTTTCGGTCAGCCAATACCGGCTGGCGACGCATCTGACGCTGGCGGCGCTGATCTTCACGGCGACCATGGTTGTCGCGCGTGGGCTGGCGCCGCACTCGGAACCTGCCGCCGACCGCTCGACGCAACGTCTGGCCGGCTTTCTGGTGCTGCTGCCGCTCGTCCAGATCTATCTCGGCGGGCTGGTCGCGGGGCTTGACGCCGGCTTGAGCTACAACACCTGGCCGCTGATGGACGGCAAGCTGGTCCCCGACGACCTGCTGCTGCTCGAGCCGGCATGGCGCAATTTCTTCGAAAATCCGAAGACGGTGCAGTTCGTCCACCGGATCGGCGCCTACACGATCTTCGCGGTCGCGCTCTGGCACATGATCGCGACACGCCGGCGTCTGCCGGGCACGACGCATGCCCGACGCGCGACGCTGCTGTTCCTGATTGTCGTGGTGCAGGCGTCGATCGGCATCGGCACCCTGTTGATGCAGGTGCCGCTGCACATGGCCCTGACGCATCAGGCATTCGCGCTGGTTCTGCTGGGCTTCGCCGCTGCGCATTGGCGCGGTACCAAGGGCGCTTACCCGCTGCCCCACGAGATCGCTCTCAGAGGCTGAGCCGCACCCGCCGGATTGCCGCGGCAATCGCCAGCTCGCGGTTTTCGTCGACCGCATTGTGATCTTCATGGTGCCATGCAGCCGACAGGCAGCCATAGGCAACGGCGTGGTCCAGTACGGCAGGCCCCGTCTGGCCGAGCGTAGCGCCAAAGACTTGCGCCATATGGGCGATCCGCCTCGGATCGAGGCAAAGATCATCTCGGTCGAGTGGGTTGTAGAACATGTTGGCGGCGTCGAAACCCGGGTCGCCGAGGACGCCCTTCGGATCGATCGCCAGCCAGCCGCGTGGACCGTGCATGATGTTGTCGTGATGCAGGTCGCCATGCAGCGGCCGTACGTCGTGCGGATTGGACAACAGCCGTTCCGCGATTTCGGCAGCTTCGACATACAGGCTCTTTTCGCCGGCGGCGCGATCGGCCTTCGCCTTTTTGAACAGGCTGGAAAACCGTCTCCGCAACGGCTGAAGGTCCGGCGGGGCGGCGTGCTTCGACGGCGAGACCAGTCTTGCCATCACCTCGGCCGCGATGGCGGTGGCGGCATTGTCGTCCTGATCCGCAATGATCTGTGACAGCGAGATTTCGCCGGCGTATTCGAGCAGCATGCGGTGGCCGTCGCGGCCGAGCAGCCGCACCGCGCCTTCGCCGCGTCGCCAGGCGAGGAAATGCTCGCCACGCAACTCGTCCTCCACATCGTCGAAAGGCTTTAGATCCTTGACGATTGCCGGTGAGCCGTCCTCGCGAACAACTTTCCAGATGCGGCTACTGAACGTTTCGGCGATGAGCTCCGGCGCGCCGACCTTCCAGCGCTTTGGAAATCTCGGCGCATCCATTCAAAGGCCGAGCATCAGATCCATGTTCTGCACAGCGGCGCCCGAGGCGCCCTTGCCGAGATTGTCGTAGACGGCAATCAGCAGCGCCTGCGCCCTGTTATCATTGGCAAAGACATAGAGCTTCATCCGGTTGGTGCCGTTGTAGATCTCCGGATCGATGTCGGGCATGCGTTCCTGATGCAGATACGGCGCCACCTCGACCACGCCGCCATCGATGGAAGCGAAATGATCGGCGATTGCCGCATGAAGCTCCGCGCCGGTCGGCACATGGTCGAGGCCGCCGAGTTGCAGCGGCACCACGGTGATCATGCCTTGCGCGAAATTGCCGACTGCCGGCTGCATGATCGGATCGTGCGAAAGCTTGGCATAAGTCCTGAGCTCAGGCACGTGCTTGTGCTGCAGGGTCAGCCCGTAGGGCAGGAATTCCGGCGCATCCTCGCCCTTGGCGACATAATCTTCGATCATCGGCCGGCCGCCGCCGGAATAGCCGGAAATGCCGTTGACGGTGACCGGAAAATCGACTGGCAACAGCCCCGCCGCAACCAGCGGCCGCAGCGTCGCGATCGGTCCTTGCGGCCAGCAGCCCGGATTGGCGACGCGCTTCGCCGAAGCGATCTTCTTCGCCTGGTCCTTGTCCATTTCGGCGAAACCATATTCCCAGCCCTCGGCGACGCGATGCGCCGTCGAGGCGTCGATCACCTTGGTGGTGTCATTGGCGATCAGCGAAACGCTTTCCTTGGCGGCCGCGTCCGGTAGGCAGAGGATCGCAACATCGGCGGCATTGAGGAACTCGGCGCGCGCTGCCGTTTCCTTGCGGCGTTCGGCCGGGATGGAGATGATTTCCAGGTCGCCGCGCTCGGCAAGCAGCGCCCTTATCTGCAAACCGGTGGTGCCGTGCTCGCCGTCGATGAAGATTTTCGGTTTCATTGCCTGCCAAAATTCCTGTTATCTCAAAGCTATATGCCGCTTGCCTGATTCAATCCGGCAACGCTGTGGTTGCTCTGGTTCATGTCCTCGAGCCGGGCCTTTCGTTCCGCCAGCAGCCCGAGATAGTGCATGGCCACCATCGAGCCGGCAATTGCCGTTATATCGGCGTGATCATAGGCTGGCGCAACCTCGACGACGTCGGCGCCGACGATATCGACCTGGTTGATCTGGCGCAGCACCGACAGGATCTTTGCCGAAGACGGGCCTCCCGCGACCGGCGTTCCCGTGCCGGGCGCAAAAGCTGGATCCAGACAATCGATGTCGAAAGTGACGTAGGTCTTCTTGCCGCCCGTACGGTCGACGATGGCATAGGCGATGTCGGACGCCCGCATTTCCTCCACTTCATGGCCATATAGGATCTTGATGCCGAACGTGTCGGGTGCATGGGTGCGGATGCCGATCTGGATCGAGCGGTCGGGATCGATGATGCCCTCCTTGACCGCACGGCCGACGAAGGAGCCGTGATCGATGCGCTTGCCATCGTCGGGCCAGGTGTCCTGATGTGCGTCGAACTGCACCAGAGCCAACGGGCCGTGAATGGCGGCATGCGCCTTGAGCAGCGGCCAGGTGACGAAATGGTCGCCGCCGAGTGAAAGCAGAAAGGCGCCGGATTTCAGGATCTTCGCCGCTTCGCGCTCGATCGTGGCAGGCGTCTTCTGGTGATTGCCGCTGTCGAGCAGGCAGTCGCCAAAGTCGATCACAGCAAGCTGTTCGAACAGGTCGCGCGAAAACGGATATTGCGGATCGTTGTCGAGGATGGCCGAGGCGCGGCGAATCGCCTGCGGTCCGAAACGAGCGCCCGGCCGATTGGTGACCGCCGCATCGAAGGGAATGCCCCACACCACTACATCGGCGCCCTTCACGTCCTTCGAATATTTGCGCCGCATGAACGACAGCGCGCCGGCGTAGGTCGGCTCAAACGACGCGCCCGTCCTGGAGCGGGTGGTGAAGGCGTGATCGATGGTCCTTGGCGGCATGAAGCGATCTCCTGTGCGTCGACGCGCAACCTTATTGGACATAATTCTCAGAATTGCGACCCCTGCGGAGGATCACGGCCATTCGATCCGGTCACAAATCCTTGCTCGCCAGGCGAACCCCGCATGGCCGGCCCGGAGATTGCCTGGTAAATAACCGAAAGTAGCCGCCAACGGCTGCTTCGGCAGGCATTGATCTGATTTTCCTGCGTTTGCGAAGCCGGCTTCGTTCACCTGCCTGTCACGGGCATCGCTTAACCGGGGTGCGATCCCGGTACGGAGCGATTCTCGTGCGAACGACTTGCCTCATGCGAACGATTTGGCCGAGCCTTCTGCTTTCCGCGGCGCTGGCGGTCTCCCTTTGCCAGGCATCGGCAGGCGAAACGCGCGCCAGGCAGATTCTCGACCGTTTCGAGCACGCCAACCAATGGCGCGACCATGTGATGGTGGCCGCGCACCGCGCCGGCGGCATGCAGGCCGGTAAGACGCTCTATCCCGAAAACTCGATCGCCGCCGTCGAGGCGTCGATCGCAATGGGCGCCGAAATCGTCGAGGTCGACATCAGGCGCTCGAAGGACGGAGAATTCGTCGTCATGCATGACAGCTGGCTTGACCGCACCACGACCTGCAAGGGCGAGGTGGTCAACCGCACATTGGCCGAACTCAAGACCTGCCGGTTGGTGATCGAAGGCACCGGCGCCGTTACGGGCGAGACGGTCTCGACGTTGCGCGAGATGCTGGTGGCGACCAGGGACAGGATTCTCGTCAACCTCGACAACAAGCTCGACACCCGAAGCCTCGCCGGCATGGTCGCCGTCGCCCGCGATCTCGGCATGGCCGAACAGGTGATCGTCAAAGAGAACCTGTGGAATGCGGAGAGGATCGCCAGGGTCAAGGCTGCCATGGCCGAGATCGGCAGCGGCTTCCAGTTCATGCCGATCATCGCCGATGACGCGGTTCGCGACGCCATGTTTGCCGAGGAACTGAGCCGGGCCTTCCCGATGCGCGCAGTCGAGATGATCAACTGGCGCATGGGATCAGAGACGCTGACGGAGACCGGCGGCCCGCTGTTCAGCCCGCGCATGCGCGCGCTGGCGGTGAGGGGCGACTGGCACATCTGGGCCGACACCTATGCCATCGTCAACAAGCCTGGCGGCTTCCTTGCCGGCGGTCGCGGCGACGAGCTGGCGGTTGCGGCCAGCCTGCCGCGCGAGACTTATGGCTTCTGGGTCGAGCGCGGCGCCACCATCATCCAGACCGACGAACCGAAGGCGGCCATCGGTTGGCTGGCGGCGAACGGTTTTCGCGTGCCCTACGCCGGTGAGAAGCGCCCGGCCGAGCCGGCGAGTACGGCCAGCATTAACTAACGCCGGGCACGAACCAGAGCGATTGCGGCGCTACGCGTGAGCGGGGACATTGCCGGCGATACTGTCCAGTTCCTCGATCGCATCTTCGGGCAACGCGAGATCGCCCGCGGCGAGGTTCTCCCTGAGATGCGCGACGGAAGACGTGCCTGGGATCAGAAGAATGTTGGGCGCGCGGCGAAGCAGCCAGGCGAGCGCGACCTGCATGGGCGTGGCGCCGAGGCGTGCGGCGACCTTGGACAAGGTCGACGACTGCAACGGATTGAAGCCGCCAAGCGGGAAGAACGGCACATAGGCGATGCCGTCGCGGGCGAGATCGTCAATCAAGGCATCGTCGCCCCGATGCGCCAGATTGTACTGATTCTGCACGCAAACGATCTTGCAAATCCTGTGGCCTTCGGCGATCTGCGCAGCGGTGACGTTGCTCAGCCCGATGTGGCGCACGAGGCCCTGTCGCTGAAGCTCGGCGAGCGTCGCAAGCGGCGCCTCGATCGACCCTTCGGCGGGGCCATGCGCGTCGAACATGATCCGAAGGTTGACCGCCTCCAGCACGTCGAGCCCGAGATTGTGCAAATTGTCGTGCACCGCCTGGGTGAGTTCTTGGGCCGAGAAGGCCGGCAGCCACGATCCGCCCTGGCCGCGCCGGGCGCCGATCTTGGTGACTATAACGAGGTCGTCGGGATAGGGTGCGAGCGCTTCGCGGATCAACAGGTTGGTCACGTGCGGGCCATAGAAGTCGCTGGTGTCGATGTGGTTGACGCCTTGTGCAACGGCTTCGCGCAGTACGGCCAATGCCGCGTCGTGGTCCTTTGGTGGGCCGAAGACGCCGGGCCCTGCGAGCTGCATGGCGCCGTAGCCGAGCCGTCTGACTTTGCGGTCGCCGAGGATGAATGTGCCGGACTGGTCGATACTGGACATGGTCTTTCTCCTTCAGGGATGGCGCACAGATAGACGCTGTCCGATCCCATGATAATTGGGTACAATCCGCACAGGCTGTGCGGAATGACGAACAATGAAGATCGATCTCGGGGATCTGAACGCTTTCGTGACCGTGGCGCGCGCCAAGGGTTTTCGCGATGGCGCCCGCGCCAGCGGCGGCAGCGCGTCGGGTTTGAGCGAGGCGGTGCGCCGCCTTGAGACGCAGCTCGGTGTCAGGCTGCTCAACAGGACGACCCGCAGCGTCGTCCTGACGGAGGCCGGCGAAGGCCTGCTGGCGCGGCTCGGTCCAGCCTTGACCGAGGTGGAGTCGGCTCTCGACGTGGTGAACGGCTTTCGCGACAGGCCGGCGGGCTTGTTGCGCCTCAACGTGCCGGTCAGCGCGGCGCGGCTGGTCCTGCCCAGCATCGTCCCGCGGTTCCTTGCCGCCTATCCCCGCATCCGGCTGGAGGTGATCGCTGAGGAAAGCTTCGTCGATGTGCTGGCGGCCGGCTGCGACGCCGGCATCCGCTACGACGAGCGCCTGGAGCAGGACATGATCGCCGTGCCGATCGGACCGCGCGTGCAGCGTTTCGCCACCGCCGCCAGCCCTGCCTACCTGGATCGTCATGGCCGGCCGCAACACCCGAGCGACCTGCTCGGCCACGCCTGCCTGCGCGGCCGCTTTGCCAGCCGTGCGATGCCGCCGTGGGAATTCGAGCGCGACGGCGAGGTGGTGCGGGTCGACCCGACGGGGCCGCTTCTCGTGACCCTGGGCGGGGCGACGGACCTCAAAGTCGATGCAGCCATCGCCGGCACCGGCATCATCAGCCTGTTCGAGGATTGGCTACGCCCTCATTTCGAGAGCGGGGCGCTCGAGCCGCTGCTTGAACCCTGGTGGCAGAGCTTCTCCGGGCCGTTCCTTTATTATCCCGGCCGGCGCCTCGTGCCGGCGCCGCTCCGGGCGTTTATCGACTTCATCAAGGCCTGAAGTCTGCCACGATGCGAGCGAGCCGCGCCTGCCGCCGGTGATTGGTGCCGCCATTCATGGAAAAGGCCGCCCGGAGGCGGCCTTTCGATAGCGTGTAATTGCGCAGCGCTTAGCGCTTGGAGAACTGGAAGCTCCGGCGGGCCTTCGCCTTGCCGTACTTCTTGCGCTCGACGACGCGGCTGTCGCGGGTCAGGAAGCCGCCCTTCTTGAGTACGGCGCGCAGCGCCGGCTCGTAATAGGTCAGCGCCTTGGAGATGCCGTGGCGCACGGCACCAGCCTGGCCGGAAAGGCCGCCGCCGATGACGGTGGCAACGATGTCGTACTGGCCGGCGCGGTTGGCGGCGATGATCGGCTGGTTGAGGATCATCTGCAGGACCGGACGCGCGAAATATTCGGCGAACACCTTGTCGTTGACGACGATCTTGCCGGAGCCGGGCTTCACCCAGACGCGCGCGATGGCGTTCTTGCGCTTGCCGGTGGCATAGGCGCGGCCCGATTTGTCGAGCTTCTGGACATGGACGGGTGCTGCCGGCTGGGTGTTGGTGTTGCCGGTGGCAGTTCCGAGTTCTGCGAGCGAGGAAAGCTCAGCCATCTTACGAAACCTTCTTGTTCTTGGCGTTCAGCTTGGCCACGTCGAGGACAACGGGCTGCTGGGCGACATGCGGATGTTCCGTGCCTGCATAGACGCGGAGATTCTTCATCTGGCGTCGGCCGAGCGGGCCGCGCGGGATCATGCGTTCGACGGCCTTTTCGACGACACGCTCGGGAAAGCGGCCCTCGAGCAGCTGGCGCGCGGTGCGCTCCTTGACGCCGCCGGGGTGGCCGGTGTGCCAGTAATAGACCTTGTCGGTGAACTTCTTGCCGGTGAACACCACCTTGTCGGCATTGATGACGATGACGTTGTCGCCGTCGTCGACGTGCGGGGTGAAGGTGGGCTTATGCTTGCCGCGAAGATGATTGGCGATGACAGTGGCGAGACGGCCGACGACGAGACCCTCGGCGTCGATCAGCACCCACTTCTTCACCACATCCGCAGGCTTCTGCGAAAAGGTTGCCATGGATTGTTGCTTTCGGTTCGGACCTTCCCCCATTCACGAACGACAAGGGAAGGCGTTTCTTGTTGCTTGGATTGGCAAAAGGCACTTGCCGTCGCCAATAACAAAACGGCGGCCTTTGCGGGCCGCTGCTTCGTCACGGTTTATAGGGGAGGGTGGTTATCGCGTCAAGGCGCATGAAATGATTGCCGGAAGATATACTTAAATGAAAACAAGGGTTTGAGTTAAAGGTATGATTTTACCACATCGCGATTTTGGCCCTGTGTCAGGTAAGTTCAGTGCTTTGCCTCGATTTCCTTGCGAGCTGCGCTGGAGAGGAATGCCGATCGCGTTATGCCTCGGTCGCGCGCTGCGGCGTCGATCGCCCGCAAGACGCCGCGCTCGAAAGTTACATTCGCCCTCACGACGGCGCTGTCATTGTCGATGAGTGGTACCGAGACCAGATAGCCTCCTTCAGCAAGTGCTTTGCGTATATCCGCAAGCGCGACGATCGCCTCATGGCTGGACGGTTCGGGAACAGGCATGTCCTCTGCCCACAGTTGCAACGCTTCGACTGCATTCGGAACGATGTCTTCCGCCTCGTCCGCGGCTGAAAAGCAGCCGGGAATGTCGGGAAAGCGAATGCCGAACGCGCTGTTGGGATCTTTATCGACCAACGCGAAATAGTTCTTCATCTCAGCCTCCAAGACGCTTCAGGTCACCTACATCCAGCCCGCTTGTTTGGCGATGGCGCGAGCTGTACCGGTTGGTAGATCGTTCTCCGGATGCGGAACGATCAACACGATCTCGCCCTTTCGAAACTTGTGATGCGAGCCGCGTACCGAAACCAGCTCGAAACCATCATCCTTGAGACGCTTCAAGATTTTGCGGCTGTCACGCTCAAGCAAAGATCACCTGTGCGCACATATATACGCATCAACAAAAAATTCAATAGAAAGCATCAGGCCGGTACCCGCCTTGGCGGGATCGAATAGGTGCCCGTTGCGTGCGCCACGGTCTGTCCATCCGAGCCGGCGACGATGTCGATATCGAACACCATCAGGCTCTTGCCCAGCTTCAGGATGCGGCAATGGCCGTCGATCGGCCCGGCCTCGGCCTTGCGGACGAAATTGATGTTGAGGCTGGTGGTGACCGAAAGCGCATCCGGTCCGGCATGCGATAGCACGCAGACATAGCCGCCTATGTCGGCCAGCGTGAACAGCGCCGAACCCGACACGGTGCCGCCGGGGCGCAAATGGCGCTCGTCGGCATTGAGTCGCACGATACAACCGCCCGGAAACACCTCCAACGCCTCATAGAAGGTGAACTGGTCGTTGAGCTGCGGGAAAACGGTTGCCATCAGCGTGTTGATTTCGGCAGCCGTCAGCACCGGCTGGAGATTGCTTTGGGCAGGCATTTCAGTCTCCCGGTTTTGCGCCCTGCTTGTATGAACGCGACGCGGCGTTTCTGGCAACGGCCATTCATTAGGGCAGAAGCGGACGAGGGAGTGTCGGTAGCAAATCAAGTTGTCCGGTTTGGTAGCACATCATTTGTCCGCTTCAGTTTTGCGTCGAAGCGGTTCACGCGGCTTGCCCGGTGCGGCAGGTTTCT
>NZ_JAMYRR010000031.1:0-58259 GCF_040321535.1 Mesorhizobium sp. M0340
GCCCAGAAAAGCCTCCGCCAAGCTCAACTGGCCCATCTGCTTCACTGCCATCGCGATTCCCTCCGAGCTTCGTCTCAGAGAATCACAATCAGCGAATTACGCAACAGGCCCACAAGGGGAGAAGGAAGGACGGTGCCGCTACCGCCCTTCGCGGTACCACATAGAGCCCATCGCCAGAAGCAGCAGGCCGAGTCCGAGGAAGCCACCGAACAGCGGCACGCGCGAGACGGCCTTGAGCACGCTGTCGTCGGTAGTGCGCAGGCCGATCCAGTCATTGCCGGAGGCCGCGCCCGACGAACGGACCGGGACGATTGATGGCAGCGTGACCGTGCTGGTGAGATTGCCAAGTGGCGAGGCCGGAGCCAGCCGGCGAACGCTGCCGCCGGTTGCCTCAGCCGGTGGTTTCAGCCGGTTCTCGGTGGAGACGACATCGGTGAATTCCGGGGCGTTGACCGGCCCGACATGGGCCAATGCCGTCAGGTCGCCATTGCCGACCTGGTAGAGACCGATTTCGCTGGTCTCGACGCTGCCGAGGAAGACACCTGGTTCGGATTTCTCGAGCCTGACGATCAGTGCCTTGCCGGATGGCGTGATGACTTGCGCCGGGCCGGGATCGTCGCTCATCGTCTGGCGGCGGATTTCCAGCACCATGCCGCGGCCGTCGGCGGTCAGCCGCTCTTCCTCGAGTTCGGGCTCCTTCATCAGCCAGTGGGCGATGCGCCGGTAGAGCTGGACATGCGGCCCACCGCCTTCGAAGCCGCGCGCCCACAGCCAGCCCTGGTCGGACAGAAGCATGCCGACGCGGCCTTCGCCCTTGCGATCGAGCAGCAGCAGCGGCCGGTTGTCGGCGCCCTTCATCACCGCCTCGCCCTCGGGGTTCTCGACCCCGATGGTGCGGAACCAGCGGCTCCAGTGCGGCGGCTCGGTCGCGGAGCCGTCGAGCCCACGCGTTACCGGATGACGCTGGCCGGTATCGGTGAGGCGCGGATAGAAGGCCTTGTCGATGACCTCGCCGGTCGGCATTGCCGGCAGCGCCGACATCAGCGGCGTGCGGGCGATCGAGCTTTCGCCGGCATATTCGGGGCCTGCCGCGATCAGCAGCGCGCCGCCCTTTTCGACATATTCGGAGATATAGTCGTAATAGAGGATCGGCAGGACGTCGCGGTGCTGATAGCGGTCGAAGATGATCAGGTCGAAATCCTTGATCTTCTCGACGAACAGCTCGCGCGTCGGGAAGGCGATCAGCGACAATTCGTTGATCGGCGTGCCGTCCTGCTTTTCCGGCGGGCGCAGGATGGTGAAGTGCACGAGGTCCACCGAAGCGTCGGATTTCAGCAAATTGCGCCAGGTGCGCTCGCCCGCATGCGGTTCACCGGAAACGAGCAGTACCCGCAGATTTTCGCGAATACCGTCGATCAGCGCGATGGCGCGGTTGTTGGTGTCGGTGAGTTCGCCCGGCTCGTGGTTGATGGCGAGTTCGACAATGTTGCGCCCGGCGCTGGGAATAGTCACCTGCAGCGGCATCGCCTGGCCGATGTTGGCGTGCTCGACCGATACCTGCTCGCCATTGACCGATACGCGGACATCGACCGGGCCGGTGTCGTTGTTGGTGGCGATGACGCGATAGGTCATGTCGAGCGGCTTGCCGACGAGGCCGAAGCGCGGCGCATTCTCGAAGCGAATGCGACGGTCCTTTTCATGCTCGTTGCCGGTAATCAGCGCATGCAGCGGGGCATTGAAGTCGGGTGTGCCGGACGGTGCGTCATGCACCTCGCCATCGGTGATCATGATGGCGCCGCCGATGCGCGATGGCGGCACGTCGCGGAAAGCATTTTCGAGCGAGGAAAACAACCGCGTGTCGGTGCGCTCGTCGGCGGCTTCGGACTTGCCGGCTTCAACGACACGGACGTCGAACTGCTTGAAGCGGCCGAGACGCTGCTGAAGCCCGGCTAACGCCGCGTCGGTCTGCTTGGTGCGGTCGCCGATATCCTGGCTCTGGCTGCGGTCGACGACGACGGCGACGATGCTTTTCAGCGGCTCGCGCTCTTCGTCGAGGAACACCGGATTGAGCAGCGCCGCAGCCAGGGCAATCAGGGCTGCCAGGCGGAAAATCGCACCGCGCTGGCGAAACCAAAGGCCGGCCAGCGCCAGCAGCAGCAGCGGCACCAGGACCACTGCGAGCAGCGGCCAGGTGATGAGCGGTTCGAAGGAGAGCGACCAGTTCATGGTCTACTGTCCCAGCCGCTCGAGCAGCACCGGGACGTGCACCTGATCGGATTTGTAGTTGCCGGTCAGCATGTACATCATGATGTTGACGCCGGCGCGCAGCGCATAGATGCGCTGCATCGGATCCGATGGCACCGTCGGCAATAGCGGGTCGCCATTCTCGTCGACCGCCCAAGCGCCGGCGAAATCATTGGCGGTGATCATGATTGGCGAAACGCCGTCGCCGGTGCGCACCGGGCGGTTCTCGGTGTTGCTGGCTTCGAGCGATGCCTCGACCCAAAGCGGGCTGCCGGCAAAACGGCCGGGAAACTCCGGAAGAATGTAGAAGGATTTGGTCAGCACGTGGTCCGACGGCACCGGTTCCAGCGGTGGCACGTTGAGGTTGCCGAGGATGTCGCGCAGCCGCTCCGTAGCCGGGCTGGTCGAATCCGCACCAATGCCATTGGCGAACTGGTCACGGGTGTCGAACAAGACCGTTCCGCCCTGCTGCATATAGGCGTCGATGCGGGCGATGGCGGCCTCGCTCGGCATCGGGGCCGAGGGATCGATCGGCCAGTAGATCAGCGGGTAGAAGGACAGTTCGTCCTTGGAGATGTCGACGCCGGCGGGTGCTCCGGGTTCGAGCGCGGTTTTTTCGATAAGAAAGCGGGTCAGCCCTTCGAGCCCGGCGCGGCTGATCGAATCGACACCCGGCTCGCCGGTCAGCACGTAGGCGATCCGGGTCTTTGAAATGTCCCCGATCGCCTCCGTGTCTCCCGGTTTGGCGTCGTCGGCACGCGCGACGTCCGCTTGGCCAATCACGGCGCCGAGCGCCATCAGCAGGACTGCTGCCGTCGCCGCAGCGCCGGCACGGCGCGGCCGGCGCGACAACAGGCCGCCCATCCAGAATACGGCAAGCGTGTCGAGCACCATCAGCACCAGGGCGGCCGTGACAAGCGGACCTTTGAGGTTGCGCTGCTCGTCGAAGGCATACTGGATGGTGGTGACCGGCACCGTGATTTCAGGCCGGGCCAGCGGCGTGAATGCGCTGTCGCCACCGAGCAGATTGTGAGCGAACACTCCCGTTTCCGAGCCGTAGAGGCCGGGCGGGTTTTCCAGCGTCACCGGCAGCGGGCCGGCGACGGGCACTAGGGGCCTGGCATCCGGCGTCGGCGGCACCAGCGTGCCGTCGGCGGCGATCATGCGATAGGGTGCCAGCGACGTGGCGGCTGCCTCGGCATTGGCGACTGCCGAGCCCTGGTTGCGCGACAATTGCACGATGCGCCGCAGCATCTCGACGAAGCTTCCGGAGATCGGGAGGTTGGACCACGTCGCCTCGGGGGTGACGTGGAACAGTACGAGGGTGCCCTTGTCCTTCTTCATCCCGGTCACCAGCGGCGTACCGTCGGCAAGCGTGGCCCAGGTGCGCTCGACAATGTCGGGCGTCGGCTCGGCCAGCACCTGCCTGGTAACGGTGACCTCGGTTGGCGGCGCGAGGTCGGCGAAGGGACCGGTTTTCGGGAATTCGGTGACCGGCTGCGGCGCCGTCCATGACAGCGCGCCGCCAAGCGATCGCTCGCCGGTGCGCAGCCGGACCGGCAGCAGATCGTCGTCATTGCCGGCAGCGGCCAGCCGCGAACCGGCAAAACGCACCAGTGTGCCGCCCTTGTCGACCCAGTCGACCAGCCTCTGCCGCGCCTGTTCCGGAATGGTGCCGACATCCGCCATGACGATCATCGCCGGTTTCTGGTCGAGCAGTTGCGGAATGGCGTCGGCGAGATCGACGCTCGACGGCTCGACGAGATCGGCGAAGGGCTGCAGGGCGCGGCGGATGTAGTAGAGCGGCGACAGCAGCGGTTGCGCCTGATCGGCCTCGGACTGCGACAGCAACCCGACGCGGCGGCGTTTTGAGCTCTCATCGAGCACGCGGACGGCACCGGCCTGGCGCTCGCCATCGAGCGCGATATAGGCGAAGTCGTTGCGCAGTTCGAACGGCACCGCCATCGTGCCGGTCGCGGTGGTTCCGCCCGGGGCAAAGGTAAGCATCGCGTCGGCAATGCGGCGGCCCTTGTCGTCGAACGCGCCGGCCGTCACCTGTGCAGGTGCCGGGTCGCCCGGTGCGCGGATGGCGGTCAAGGCGAAGCCGTCGACCTGGTTGTCGGCGCCGGTCAGGCCAGTCAGCGACAGCCGGTCGGAGACGGCCCAGACAATACGTGCCGCGTTCTTTGACAACAACGTGTTGAAGGCGGTTTCGTCGCCTTGCGCCGCCAAGCCATCGGCGAGCACTGCGACGCTGGCGCCCGGCAGCGACTCCAGGGCTGACGCGACGCGGGCGTAGACGGCGGGGCGGTCGGTCGGGATCGGCCGCGGCTTTGCCGCGCGCAGCCGGTCGAGCGCGGCAGCGGCATCGAAGGGACCGATCTCGGCATTCGGCTTCTCGGCGGTGAAAGCGATGAGCACCGGCACGCCATTCGAATTGGCATCGGCGATCAGCCGCTCGGCGGTAGCGACCCGCTTGCCCCAGTCGGCGGCACTTGCCCAGTCATTGTCGATCACCAGCGCCAGGGCGGCGCCCTCGGCGGGCAGCTTTTCGCGCGGGTTGAAGACAGGTTCGGCAAGTGCCGCCACGACAAGCGCGGCCATCAGCAGCCTGAGCAGCGTCAGCCACCAAGGGCTCTGCTGCGGCGTTTCTTCGCGCCTCAACACGCGGGCGAGAATCCTGAGCGGCGGAAACACCTCGGTTTGCGGCCTGGGCGGGGTCAGCCGCAGAAGCCACCAGATCACCGGCAGCGCCAGCAGGCCCCACAGCACCATCGGCGCCCCGAAGGAGAGCGGCAGCCAACTCATGCGCGGGCCCTCCCGGCAAAGCTGCCCTCGGCGGTCATCGCCATATGGATGCGCACCAGCGCCTCGGAGGCAAGGCGATCGGTATGGTTGACGGTAAAGCTCCAGCCAAGCCGTTTGCACCAGGCGGCCAGTTCCTGGCGGCGGGCGGCATAAAGCAGGCGATATTCCTCGCCCAGCATTTCGGCGCGGCCGGCGGTCAGCTTGTCGCCGGTCTCAGGATCGGTGAATTCGGTGCGCCCGGCATAGGGGAAGCTTTCCTCGGCCGGATCGGCGACCTCGATCAGATGTGCGCGCACGCCGTGGCGGGCGAGCACGTCCAGCCAGGCCATGGTGTCCTCGACCGGGTCGAGGAAATCGCTGACGAGGACGATGTCGCAGAAGCGGCGAATGCCGGACAGGTCGGGCTTTGCCGGCAGGTCGCCGGCGTGCATCAGTTGCGCCGCGATGCGCTCGGCGCCATTGCGGGCGGTGAACGGGTCGGTCAGGCCGGGCCAGGCAATGCGCTCGCCGCTGCGCGACAAAAGCTCGGCCATGGCCAGCGTCAGCACAAGGGCGCGCGATTCCTTGGAAACGCCGGCTCCGGTCGATTTGTAGAGCATGGAAGGCGAGGGGTCGGCCCACAGCCACACCGTGTGGGCGGCCTCCCATTCACGGTCGCGGACATAGGTGTGGTCGTCGCGGGCGGAACGGCGCCAGTCAATGCGCGAGGAATCGCCTTCGACATAGGGCCGGAACTGCCAGAAATTCTCGCCGATGCCGCGCTTGCGGCGGCCGTGCCAGCCGGCAATTACCGTGTTGACGATGCGGCGCGCCTCGACCAGCAGGTCCGGCACCAACGAAGCCCGCAACCGGCCTCTGGCGAGCGCATCGCGCGTCGCTGCCGGTGCCTGCGCTTCACCGATGCGCGCCATCAAATCCCTTTCGCGAGCTTCGCCACGACGTCGCGAACCGTGGTGCCCTCGGCGCGGGCGGCGAAGGTCAGCGCCATGCGGTGCTGCAGCACCGGCTCGGCCAGTGCGCGGACGTCGTCGACCGACGGCGCCAGCCGGCCGTCATAGAGGGCGCGGGCGCGGGTGCACAGCGTCAGCGCCTGACTGGCGCGCGGGCCTGGGCCCCAGGCGACGTGCTTGTCGGTATCGGCGTTGCCCTGGCCGGGACGCGCAGAGCGCACCAGCTTGAGGATCGCCTCGACGACGCTTTCCGGCACCGGCATGCGGCGGATGAGCGTCTGGATGTCCTTCAGCCGCGCCGGCTGCAGCACGTTTTCAGCCTTGGCATCCTCGATACCGGTGGTTTCCAGCAGGATGCGGCGCTCCGCCTCGATCTCGGGGTAGAGGATGTCGACCTGCATCAGGAAGCGGTCGAGCTGTGCCTCGGGCAGCGGATAGGTGCCTTCCTGCTCCAGCGGGTTCTGCGTCGCCAGAACATGGAACGGTGACGGCAAGTCGTGGCGCACGCCGGCAATGGTGACGTGGTATTCCTGCATCGACTGCAGCAGCGCCGACTGGGTACGCGGCGAGGCGCGGTTGATCTCGTCGGCCATCAGCAGTTGCGCGAAGATCGGCCCGGAAATGAAGCGGAACGAACGCTTGCCGAATTCATCCTGCTCCATCACCTCTGAGCCGAGAATGTCGGACGGCATCAGGTCGGGCGTGAACTGGATACGGCGCGAATCGAGGCCGAGCACGATGCCCAGCGTTTCGACCAGCTTGGTCTTGGCTAGGCCGGGCACGCCGACCAGCAGTGCATGGCCGCCGGCCAGCAATGCGACGAGCGTGCGCTCGACGACGCTTTCCTGGCCGAAGATGACCCGGCCGACGCCGTTGCGAACCCTCGAAATGTCGGCCAGCGCTTTCTCGGCCTGCGCCACCATGTCCTTTTCGCTGATCGGGCTTTCCTTGATCATCACGCTCATGCAGCATCGATCCTTCTGGTTGGAAATACCGCTTGGCACAGTGGGTGCCGCAGAATGCCGCGATTCGGCCTCGCAGGGCGCCTGTCTTTGAATTTAAATCACAGACTTAGGCTGACAAGCGGAACAACAGTGACTATTTCGTGACCATGACGGAAGCCGCAGACAATCGTGAAGAGAGCCTGACGGCCGCGACCGAGGCGCGCGGGCTGCAAGCGCTGGTCTCGCGCGCGACGCGCGCCGGCAAGGGGCCGGCGCCGGTGGAACGCTGGAATCCGGCGTTTTGCGGCGATCTCGACATGGAAATCAAGCAGGACGGCACCTGGTTCTATCTGGGAACGCCGATCGGCCGGATGCCGCTGGTGCAGCTTTTTTCCTCGGTGCTGCGTAAGGACGAGGACGGCAGGACCTACCTGGTGACGCCGGTGGAAAAGGTTGGCATCCGCGTCGCCGACGCGCCCTTCATTGCCGTCGAGATGGACGTGTCTGGCGCGGGCGACGGACAAATCATCACCTTTCGCACCAATGTCGGCGACGTGGTCGAGGCTGGGGCGGGACACCCGCTGCGCTTCGTCGATGAGGACGAGACAGGTGGCCTGAAGCCCTATGTGCTGGTGCGCGGGCGGCTGGAGGCGCTGGTGGCACGGCCGGTGATGTACGAGCTGGTCGAGCACGGCGAAGAGATCGACATCGGTGGCAAGACGATGTTTGCCGTCCGTTCCAAAGGCGAGGTCTATCCAATCATGCCGGCTGAGAAACTGAAACGGCTGAGCGCATGATGGACCGCCTATGATGGATCAGGTGACGCCGTTGGCGTTTTCCGCTGCCGAGTTTCGCCAGCGCGTCGCGGCGCAGCCGCTGGCGCATGCCGGCGACGATTTTGGCGACCACCGCTTCAATCCGGGCCATCCCAGACTGAAGCTGGCCAACGCGCTGCGCGACGCCGCCGTTCTGATCCCGGTGGTCGATCATGGCCATGAAGCCACGGTCCTTTTGACCAGGCGGGCGGAAAAGCTGCGCAACCATTCGGGGCAGGTTGCTTTCCCCGGTGGCACCGTCGATCCAACCGATGCGAGCCCGGAAGCGGCGGCGTTGCGCGAGACACTCGAGGAGATCGGTCTCGATAGGGATTACATCGAGATCATCGGCCGTCTGCCGGACTACGTTTCCGGCAGCGGCTATCGCATCGCCCCGGTGCTCGGGATTGTGCGGCCCGGTTTCAGCCTGACGCTGAATTCCGACGAAGTCGATGCTGTCTTCGAGGTGCCGCTGGGTTTTCTGATGGACCCCGCCAACCACACCAGAGACAGTCGCATGTGGAACGACCTCGAATGGTTCTTTTACGAGATGCCCTATGGCGGCCAGCGCATCTGGGGCGTCACTGCGGGCATCATCCGAACGCTCTATGAAAGGCTCTATTCGTGAGCAATCCTGTGTCGATTGCCGGCAAGGCCGGCTGGCTCGGCGAAAGCCACTTGCAGCGCCTGCTCGCCGCGCTCACCCACGGCGGCGAGGAGGCGCGTGTCGCCGGCGGTGCGGTGCGCAACGCGCTCATCGGCCAGCCGGTCGCCGACATCGACATCGCCACCACGACGGTGCCCGAGGAAACCATCCGGCGTGCCGAGGCGGCGGGCTTCAAGACGGTGCCGACCGGCATCGAGCATGGCACCGTCACCGCGGTCGCCCAGGGCAAGGCCTATGAGGTCACCACGCTGCGTGCCGATATCGAAACGGACGGCCGGCGCGCCAAAGTGTCGTTCGGCCGCGACTGGAAAGCCGACGCTGAGCGGCGCGATTTCACCATCAATGCACTCTATGCCGAAGCCGATGGAACGGTCGTCGATCTGGTCGGCGGTATCGCCGATATCGAGGCGCGGCGGCTGCGCTTCATCGGCGATCCGGAAGCGCGTATCCGCGAGGATTATCTGCGCATCCTGCGTTTCTTCCGTTTCTTCGCCTGGTATGGCGACGGCAGGCCGGATGCCGAAGGGTTAAAGGCTTGCGCCCGGCTGAAGCAGGGGCTCGACCAGCTCTCGGTCGAGCGCGTCTGGTGGGAATTGAAGAAATTGCTGTCGGCGCCGGATCCGTCGCGGGCGCTGCTGTGGATGCGCCAAGCCGGCGTTCTGACCGCCGTTTTGCCGGAAAGCGAGAAATGGGGCATCGATGCCATTCACGGGCTGATCAAGGCCGAGAAGGACCTGGCCTGGGCGCCGGACCCGCTGCTCAGGCTGGAAGCCGTCGTGCCGCCGGATGCCGCGCGCATGAAAACGCTTGCCGAGAGATTGAGGCTTTCCGTGAGCGAGGCAAGCCGCCTGCGGAATTGGGCGATCACGGCTGCCGTCGATCCGAAAACGACCGAAGGAGAGTTGGCGAAAAGGCTTTATTTTGGCGACCGCCAAGGCTTTGTCGATCGGTTGCGGCTGTTGCTTGCTTCCGCTCGAGCCCGCGCGGTCGAAGACAATGACGCACTACTCGAAGCCGGTGGCTTCTCGCGCCTGCTTGCCTTCGCCGAAAAATGGCAAAACCCTGTTTTTCCGCTCAAGGGCGCCGATCTGACGACACTTGGCGCGTCACCGGGGCCAAAGCTTGGTGCAACGTTGAAGAACCTTGAAAAGGAATGGGTCGAGTCCGGTTTTGCGCTCGATCGCGGCGCGCTGCTCAAGCGCGCCGCAGAGGCACTCGAATCCTGACCGTCACGCTGCGTCGCGGACCTTTTCGATGCGCGAGCGGATCGCCTCGATCATCGTCTCGCGAATCACCGTCTCGCCATGCGTCTCGCGCAGATGCTCGACGGCACGGCGCATGACCTCAGCCTCCTCCTCCGCGCGTGTGTGCCACTCGCAGCCGGGTACGAGCGACCCGCAATGGAATTCCTTCATCGGCTTCTCCTCATCTCCTCCTTGGAGCACCGCGCAGCGCACTGACACGGAAGCTCCAGACCTTTGATTGCGCGATCCGGAAACCGCGTCCGGTATCCGGGCTACACGCTGGCCAGGTTAGCATAACACGATCGAATGGTTTTGGTTGCCTTAGAGTGCCGTGCGTCCAAGCCGACACGCGGTGATCGGATTGCGAAAAGGCGGAGCATCGCTGCTCCGCCCTCTTACGCTACCTAGGAGTAAGACCTCGTCTTGCTCCAGCGGGCAGGACATCACTTCACGATCTTGACTGCCTCGGCAATTTTATCCTTGCCGCTCATATCCCACGTGACGCGGACCTTTTCGCCGACCTTCAGGCCAGGATCCTTGAAGGTCTGGGGCAACGTAAAGGTGGCTCCGTTATCCAGAACCAGGCTCATCGCCGTTCCATCAAAGCTTTTGATCGTGCCGGTGGTGTGCTTGACCGCAGCGAATGCGGCAGTACCAGAGGCGAGAACGGCAGCGGCGGCTGCGGTCATAATAAGCTTGCGCATGGCATGCTCTCCTGGAAAATGCGGGCACTGCTTGGGAAAGGTGCCCCATTCAATCATGGGCCGTCCGGTCACGTCGGGTCGCGGCTCTCGGGAGTAAAGAACCGCCGGCGTTTCCCGGCCCGACGCGACAAATAGCCCAATCTTTACAATGGTATATTAGACGAAAAAGATATTTTTTGGCGCGCCTTGCGCCACATTCGCTGTCAAATTCCGGGGATTTGGACCCGATTGCGGCTCACGTCGTGCTCACCGAGATTTTACGGCCATTTCGCTTCTGGCGGCAGGCTGGACAGGATCGAGGCGACATTGCCGCCGGTCTTCAGCCCAAAGATGGTGCCGCGATCGTGAAGCAAGTTGAATTCGACATAACGGCCGCGGCGGATGAGCTGCTCGTCACGGTCGCCATCGGTCCAGTTGTCATTGAAGTTGGCGCGCACGAGATGTCCGTAGACGACGAGAAAAGATCGCCCGACGTCCTGGACGAAGTTGAAATCGGCGTCCCAGCCGCCTTTGTCCTCATCCGAATGCAGCCAGTCGAAGAAGATACCGCCGGTACCGCGCGGCTCGTTGCGGTGCGGCAGATAGAAGTACTCGTCGCACCAGGCTTTGAATTTCACGTGGTCGGCGATCGCCGCGTTCTTCTCGCAGGCAAATTGCATAGCCCTGTGGAAGGCGACCGTGTCGGGGTCGTCCTGGCTGCGGCGGCGGTCGAGCACCGGTGTCAGGTCGGCGCCGCCGCCGAACCACTGGCGTGAGGTGACGACCATGCGCGTGTTCATATGCACGGCCGGCACGTTGGGGTTCCACGGATGGGCGATCAGCGAAATGCCGCTCGCCCAGAAGGACGGGTCCTCTTCGGCGCCCGGCATCTGCTTCCTGAATTCGGGGGAGAACTCGCCATGAACGGTCGAGGTGTGGACGCCGACCTTCTCGAAGACGCGGCCATGCATCATCGACATGATGCCGCCGCCGCCCTTGCCGGCATCGCGTTGCCACGGCGTCTTTTCGAAGCGACCGGGCGACCAGCTGGCCTGCGGCCCCCGCAGGTCCTGCTCGATCTGCTCGAAGCTGGCGCAGATACGCTCGCGCAACGTCTCGAACCACAGCCGTGCCTTCGTCTTCTTCTGTTCGATGTCGGCTGGCAGCCCCGCCGGTATCTCGGGTCGTTGCAAATCCTGTCTCCGGTTGCGGGGCGTACCCCGACAAATGACTCGTCTTTTCCGGCCGCGATCCCTAATCTCTTAGGTGCAAGGGTCAAGTGTGAATGGAGTTCTTTCGTGCGCACCCCGGCAAGACCGCCGCTGGATGGCCTGAAGAAGAGGCTCGACCGTTCACGCGCCGAGAACGCGCGCATGCCGCGCGACGGCTTCCTGCGCGAGACCTTCGTGCTGCCGCGCTCCGACGCTCGTCTCAAGGCGAAGGAATGGTTCGAGCGCTTTCCCAAGCAGGCCTATTGGACCGAGATCGAGAGCTGGTTCGAGCGGCCGGGCGACGTCATCGAATTCACGATCAGGCGGCTGCCGGCGGCGGATTAACGCTCGATCAGCAAGCGTCTCGCGCCCGGCCCTCGGATGCTCAGCCGGTCGCCCTTATTCCGCAGCGGACATTTGTCGATCGACATGCAGCCGCAGCCGATACAGTCGGTCAACCCGTCGCGCAGCTTCTTGAGCTGACTAATCTTCTGGTCGAGCTCGTCGCGCCAAGCCGTCGAAAGCAGGTTCCAATCCTCGCGGGTCGGCGTTCGTCCTTCGGGCAGCGATCGAAGGGCTGTGCCGATCTCGGCCAGCGAAATGCCGACCTCCTGCGCTACCTTGATGATCGCCACACGTCGCAGCACGTCGCGGCCGTAACGCCGTTGGTTGCCTGATGTGCGGTGGCTGCGGATCAGCCCGCGCGCTTCATAGAAATGCAGCGCCGACACCGCCACGCCACTGCGCGTCGCCACCTGGCCGACCGTCAATTCCGTTGCCGCAGCCATCTCCGATTTTCCGCTTGACCTCAAGTTAAGTTGAGCTTGTAGCGAAGAAGCCTCGAAGATGCAAACGGCAGGAGATGGCGATGGGCGTCTGGATTAGAATGACCGGAGAGGACGCAGTGTTGCGTGAGGACGATGCCTTGGTCGCTGCGGCCGGCGATCGCGTTCACGTCCTAGCGAAGCTGCCGGATCGCCTCGCCCGCCACCATCGCAACGGAAAGCGCGACGTTGATGCTGCGCGCTCCGGGCTGCATCGGGATGGTCAGGCACGCATCCGCCGCCTCGTGGACGGCATCCGGCACGCCTGCGGATTCGCGGCCGAACAGGAGAATGTCGTCGCCGGCAAAGGCGAAATCCGTGTAGACGGCAGCTGCTTTGGTCGACAGCAGCACCAGCCGCCGCTCGGCAAGCTTGCGCCAGTCCTCGAAGGCGTGCCAGTCGACATGCCGGGTGAGCGCCGCCATCTCGAGGTAGTCCATGCCGGCTCGTTTCAGCGCCCGGTCACCGAGCGGGAAGCCCGCCGGTTCGATGATGTCGACGCCGAGACCGAGGCAAGCGGCGAAGCGCAGGATTGTCCCGGTGTTGCCTGCGATATCAGGCTGGTAGAGCGCGATGCGGAGACGGTCGTTCATTTCCGCGTCCTTCTAATAAGTGGCAGATCAGCCACAGAGCTCTCGCGGTTTTGGAAATTCCTGGACTGGCGGGTGGTCATTTTCTGCGAAGTCGGTTATACGGCCAGCATTGTCAACCCGAACCGATGGAGGGGTAATTCATGATGGCCATGCACATCCACCACCTCTCTCGTGGGCTTACCAGCCCGACGGCGGTTTCGGTACGACGATTCTCCTGACCTTTTAGACTTCTAATCGCACCGATTCCCGCCGAAACCTTTTTCGGCCTTTGAAGGAATCCTGCGATGTTTTTCAAGCTGTGGAAGGGGCTGAACGCCCCGCCTGAACACAATTCGAGCGATGTCACCTTTGCCGCACCGCGCATGCCCGCGGCCTGGGTTGGCTCACCCTTCTATCTGCATCTTCAAGTGGAGGACGGACCGATGTTCGATCCCTGTAGAATACCCGGCTCAAGAAGCCTGCACGAGCGCAAGACCGCGACCTGGGCGCTTTTGATCGGCGAGACCCACTCGTCGGCGGTTCACGCCGAGACCCGCCGGCGTCCGCATCGCGGCATGCTGCCGGACGTCGATTTCTCGCGCGCCGTTCCGGACTATAGCCGGCCGTCGCTGGTGCGCCGGATCATCAGGCTGATCCGGCCTGGTGCAAAAACCGGCGCGAAAATCCGGATTGTCAAAACGTCGTCAGCATCGTCAAGCGAGACTGTCGGCGAAAGGCCCGCGACATCCTATATAGCGCGAAGCAGGGCCGGCGAGGCGGACGATACCGTATCGCCGGTCCTTGACGCCATGCGGTCTGGGCACCTCGTCCGTTCGCGTGCCGCGTGAGCAGGAAATTGTGAGCATCACTATGTTTAGCTGGTTTGAAAAAAGGCTCGATCCGTTCCCTGCCAAGGAGCCGGTCGAGCCGCCGCGGACACTGATCGCCTTCTGCGTGCATTACACGCGCGGCGCATGGCCCTACATCGCTCTCGATGCGGTACTGGTGACGGCCATCGCCCTTGCCGAGGTGTGGATGTTCGGCTTCATGGGCCGGATCGTCGACTGGCTGTCCGGACAGAATCGCGAGACGTTCCTGCAGACCGAAGGCTTGAAGCTGGCCGGCATGGCCTTCATCGTGGTTTTCGCGCTGCCGGCAACCGTCTGGTTCCATTCGCTGCTCAACCAGCAGACGCTGATGGGTAATTATCCGATGCGTATCCGCTGGCAGGTGCATCGGTACCTGCTCAAGCAGTCGATGAGCTTCTATCAGGACGAGTTTGCCGGGCGCATCGCGACCAAGCTGATGCAGACAGCGCTCGCTGTGCGCGAGTGCGTCATCAAGCTCATCGATGTGCTCAATTATATCGTCGTCTATTTTCTCGGCATGCTGTTCATTGTCGGCTCGGCAGACTGGCGGCTGGCTGCGCCACTTGCCGTCTGGCTTGCCGGCTATGTCCTGCTGTTGCGCTATTTCATCCCGCGACTGGGCAAGGTCGGCGAGGAGCAGGCCAATGCGCGCTCGACCATGACTGGCCGTGTCGTCGACAGCTACTCCAATATTCAGACGGTCAAGCTGTTCTCGCATGCGCGGCGCGAGGCATCCTTCGCCAAGGACGGTATGGCCGGCTTTCTCGACACCGTTTACCGATCGATGCGGTTGGTGACGCAACTCTACGGCCTGCTCTACGTCCTGAATTCGCTGCTGTTGTTTTCGGTCGCCTCGATCTCGCTATGGCTGTGGCTCGGCCAAGCCGTGACGATCGGCGCTGTCGCCCTGGTCATCGGCCTCGTGCTGCGGCTCTGGGGCATGTCGCAATGGATCATGTGGGAGATGTCCACGCTGTTCGAGAATATCGGCACAGTGCAGGACGGCATCGCCTCGATCTCGCTTCCGCGCCTCGTCGAGGATCGGCCTGGTGCCAAGGATATTGCCGTGACCAAGGGCGAGATCCGTTTTGAGGACATCCGCTTCCACTACGGCAAGCAGAAGGGTGTGATCGAAAGCCTGTCGCTGACGGTGAAGCCGGGCGAGAAGGTCGGCATCGTCGGTCGTTCGGGTGCCGGCAAGTCGACGCTGGTCAATCTTCTGTTGCGGTTCTACGACCTCGAAAGCGGCAAGGTCCTGATCGACGGCCAGGACATTGCGGCAGTGACGCAGGACTCGCTGCGGGCCCAGATCGGCATGGTCACGCAGGACACCTCGCTGCTGCATCGCTCAGTACGCGAGAACATTCTCTATGGCAGGCCGCACGCCAGCAACGAGATGCTGATCGAGGCGGCGCGGCGCGCCGAGGCGCTGGATTTCATTGCCGGCTTGTCGGATTCGAACGGCCGCAAGGGTTTCGACGCGCACGTCGGCGATCGCGGGGTCAAATTGTCCGGCGGCCAGCGGCAACGCATCGCCATAGCCCGTGTCATGCTGAAGGACGCGCCGATCCTCATTCTCGACGAGGCGACCTCCGCCCTCGATTCCGAGGCCGAGGCGGCCATCCAGGAGAATCTCTACAAACTGATGCAAGGCAAGACCGTCATCGCCATTGCGCACCGGCTGTCGACGATCGCGGCCATGGACCGGCTCGTGGTCATGGACAAGGGCCGAGTCATCGAGGAAGGTTCGCATGAGGAACTCGTTGCCAAAGGCGGGCTCTACGCCCAGCTCTGGCAACGTCAGTCGGGTGGATTCCTGCTCGACGACGGCCCTTCTGCCAACGATGCAGCCGCCAACGATGCAATCGCCAAGGGTGAAGCCGCCGAATGATGACTGCCATCTACCGCTGGTTCGAGAACTGGGTCTATCCATTTCGGGAGCCCGCGGACCTTCGGCCACCTGCCGGCGTCAGGGGTTTCCTCTGGCATTATGTCGGGCAGGCGAAGATCGCCTTCTTCGCCATGCTGGTGATCGGCGGCATCGCGCCGCTGGTCGAAGCCGGACTGTTCTATTTCGTCGGGCGGCTGGTCGACATCCTCGACCAGCTTCCCGGCGAACGCAGCTGGCACGCGCTGTGGACTGCCGCCGGCCCGGAACTTGTCTTCATGATCGCGGTGGTGCTGGTCATCCGCACCATTGTCGTCGGTCTGTCGGCGCTGGTTGACGAGCAGACGATCACCCCGGGTTTCTATAATCTGGTGCGCTGGCAGGCGCATCGCCATGTCTCGCGCCAATCCTACGCCTTCTTTCAGAACGACTTTGCCGGGCGTATCGCGACCAAGGTCTGGCAGGCGGGACAGGCGACCGGCGATCTGATGGAAAGCTTCATCGAGGTCGTCTGGTTCATGGTCGTCTATACGGTGACGACGCTGGCGCTGGTCGCCGGGCTCGATCTCCGGCTGGCGGTGCTGGTGGTGATCTGGATTACCGCCTTCGGCTTGCTGGCCAGGCGCTATTTGCCGGCAATCCGCAAACATGCCGAAGCGACCGCCGAAGCCGGCTCGATGATCACCGGCCGCCTTGTCGATTCCTATTCGAACGTGCAGACGCTGAAACTGTTCTCGGCCGATGGCGACGACCACTACATCAGGAACGGCTTCGACATCTATCTCGATGCGCTGCGCCCGTTCACCCGCCGGCTGACAGGCGTGCGCATGGCGCTGACGATGCTGTCGGGCATCATGATCACGGCGATCGCCTGCTTTGCCGTTTATCTCTGGGTCGAGGGTTCGATCACAGTCGGCGCCGTGGCTTTCACGCTGTCTTTGGTGCTGCGGCTGAACATGCTGCTCGGCCGGCTGATGATGCAGCTCAACGGCATCTTGCGGAATCTCGGCGTGCTGGAGAACTCCAAGGCGCTGATCTCACAGCCGCTCGGCCTGACCGATGCGCCGGACGCGAAAGAGCTTGTCGTCGGCGGCGGGCGCATCGACGTCAGCAATGTCGAGTTCCACTACGGCAAGGGGTCCGGCGTGCTCAACGGCATCGACCTCGTCGTGCGGCCGGGCGAAAAGGTCGGCCTGGTCGGCCCGTCCGGCGCTGGCAAGACGACCTTGGTCAATCTGATCCTGCGCCTCTACGACCTCGAGAGCGGCAAGATCACCATTGACGGGCAGGACGTCTCCACGGTCACGCAGAATTCGCTGCGCGCCAATATCGGCGTCGTCAGCCAGGATACGGCACTTTTCCACCGCTCGCTGCGCGACAACATCAAGCTCGGCATGCCGGAAGCGACCGACGCCGAGGTGGTCGCGGCAGCGAAGAAGGCCGAGGCGCACGAGTTCATCCTCGGTCTGCGCGACAATCGCGATCGTATCGGCTACGAGGCCTATGTCGGCGAGCGCGGCGTCAAGCTCTCCGGCGGCCAGCGCCAGCGCGTGGCGATCGCCCGCGTCTTCCTCAAGGATGCACCGATCCTGGTGCTCGATGAGGCCACCTCGGCGCTCGATTCCGACATCGAGGCGGCGATCCAGGAAAATCTGGCAAGGCTGATGGAAGGCAAGACGGTCATCGCCATCGCGCATCGGCTGTCGACCATTGCGGCACTCGACCGGCTTGTGGTGCTCGACGAGGGCCGCATCGTCGAGCAAGGCACGCATGACGAGCTGGTCGGGCTCGACGGGCTCTATGCCAGGCTGTGGAAGCGGCAGTCCGGCGGCTTCCTGTTCAACGAGGAGAGCGCGCTGGCCGAGACCCGGCCGGCGGAGTAGTTTCTAAAAACCGGAGTAGACCATGGCGGTGAGAATGCCATCGAATTTCGGACGGTCCGGCGCGCAGGAGAGCGCGTTGGACCTGCTTGGCCATGAAATCCTCGGCGAGAAGGCGGCCGCGCTCGGCCGCGCCGGCCGGCGCGTCGAGGAAACATTGACGAGGCTGCGCGAGAGTTGCGACAGTGTCGACCGTGCCCGGCTGCTCAGGGATGCAGCCGAAGCGGTGCACGGGTATTTCATCCAGCGCGAACTCTGCGGCCTGCGCAAGCACGACGCGGTGATCCGGGAATACAACATTCCCAAGGCCGTGCTGGCCAGGCTCGGCGCCAGCGGATGATCCGAACCGGAACTGGTTTGCGAAGCGTTATTCCAGCCACTCGGTGATGAAGCTGCCGTTCTCGTGTATGTCGGTGGTTTCCAGCGGGCCTGGCCCGAGATTGGTGAATTTGTGCGGCGTGTTCGGCGGTACGACCAGGATCTGGCCGGCTGTGGCCTCGATCTGCCGGTCGCCGACGGTGAACAGACCGGTCCCGGTTCGGATGATGAAAATCTCGCAATAGGGATGGCTGTGCAGCCTCGGGCCGCCGCCGGTCTCCGGCAGGTAGTTAAAGATCAGGCAACTGCTGGAACCGTAAGGCCCGCATTGCAACTCGCCTTGCCAGTGGTCGGGCAACTGGTCGGGCGCTTTGGCCCATTTGTCGCGGTCGATGACATGCGCCATGGGGCGAGGATAAACCGGGCGAGCGTCCGCTGTCGAGGTGAACGCAGCCGTTTGGTTTTGCTGCTGTTTTCCAATCGTTCCGCTGGGCAAATTACGCCCCCGCGACAATCTGCCCTTGTGCCTTCGCCCGTCTGGACAAAAACAGGCTTCACGCATAAACCCAAGTCCCAAATGCCGGAGGAATTCGCTAGCCTGTTCGCCATGCGCTGTCGGGCCGGCGCGATTGAGCGGGGAACAAGCTCGGCCGCCGGCACGGAAGAGGCGAAAGGATCAGGCACCCGTGAGCGCAACCGACACCCAGGATCCCAACCGTCGTGATTTTCTCTACGTCGCCACCGGCATGGCCGCGGTGGTCGGCGCGGGCGCCGTTGCTTGGCCGTTCATCGACCAGATGCGTCCGGATGCCTCGACGCTGGCGCTTGCCTCGGTCGAGGTCGACGTCTCGTCGTTGACGCCAGGAATGTCGCTCGTCGTGAAGTGGCGCGGCAAGCCGGTAGTCGTGCGCAACCGCACCGAAAAAGAGATGAAGGACGCCGAGGCGGTCAATCTCGCCGAGCTCAAGGACCCAATCGCCCGCAATGCCAACCTGCCGGCCGACGCGCCGGCGACCGACGCCAATCGAACCACGCCGGGCAAGGAAGCCTGGATGGTGATGGTCCAGGTCTGCACCCATCTCGGCTGCATCCCGCTCGGCCAGGAGGGCGATTTCGGCGGCTGGTTCTGCCCATGCCACGGTTCCGTATACGATACCGCCGGCCGCATCCGGAAGGGGCCGGCGCCGGAGAACATGGCAGTACCGGTGTTCCAATTCGTTTCCGACACCAAGATCCGTATCGGCTGAGGCAGGGGATATTTCCATGAGCGAGGGACACTCGACCTATACGCCCAAGACCGGTATCGGACGCTGGTTCGATTCGCGCATGCCGCTGCCCCGGCTGGTCTATGACAGCTTCATCGCCTATCCGGTGCCGCGCAACCTGAACTATGCCTGGACCTTCGGCGGCATCCTTGCGCTTATGCTGGCGGCGCAGATCCTGACCGGTATCGTGCTGGCCATGCACTATGCAGCCGACAGCACTCTCGCCTTCGATTCGGTCGAGAAGATCATGCGCGACGTGAATTCGGGCTGGCTGCTGCGCTATCTCCATTCCAACGGCGCGTCGTTCTTCTTCGTCGCCGTCTACATCCATATTTTCCGTGGCCTCTACTACGGCTCCTACAAGGCGCCGCGTGAGCTGCTGTGGATCCTCGGCTGCATCATCTACCTGCTGATGATGGCGACCGGGTTCATGGGCTATGTGCTGCCCTGGGGCCAGATGAGCTTCTGGGGCGCCACCGTCATCACCGGCTTCTTCACCGCCATTCCGCTGGTCGGCGACTGGATCCAGCAGCTTCTCCTCGGTGGCTTCGCGGTCGACAATCCGACGCTGAACCGCTTCTTTGCGCTGCACTATCTTTTGCCGTTCATGATTGCCGGCGTCGTCGTGCTGCACATCTGGGCGCTTCACGTCGTCGGCCAGAACAATCCGACCGGCATCGAGGTCAAATCGAAGACCGACACGCTCGCCTTCACGCCTTACGCGACCATAAAGGACGGGTTCGGCATGATCGTGTTCCTGTTCGTCTTCGCCTATTTCGTGTTCTACCTGCCGAATTATCTCGGCCATCCCGACAATTACACCGTGGCCAACCCGCTGAAGACGCCGGCCCACATCGTGCCGGAATGGTACTTCCTGCCGTTCTACGCGATCCTGCGCGCCATCACCTTCAATATCGGGCCCATCAACTCCAAGCTCGGGGGCGTGCTCTGCATGTTCGGCGCGATTGTCATGCTGTTCCTGGTGCCGTGGCTCGACACCTCGAAGGTGCGCTCGGCAGTCTACCGGCCCTGGTACAAGCTGTTCTTCTGGCTGTTCCTGGCCGACGCCATCCTGCTCGGCTGGCTGGGCTCGCAGCCGGCCGAGGGCAGCTATGTATTCATGGCGCAGATGGCGACGCTGTTCTATTTCGCCTTCTTCCTGGTAGCGCTGCCGGTGCTCGGGCTGATCGAAAAGCCGCGACGGCTGCCGAATTCGATCACCGAGGCGGTGCTCGAGAAGAACAAGGGCGGCGGCGGACATCCTGCCGGTGCCACGACCGCGCCGGAAACCAAGGGCTGAGCATGATCCCGAAAAGTGGAAACCGGTACTCGGACAAGGTCATGCTCGAGACGATGACAGCGCGTCAGAGAATCTCAAGGGGAATTGGCATGAAAAAGATTCTCTCCTCGCTGGCGCTGCTTGGCCTTGTGGCCGCGGGCATGGGTGCCGCAAGCATTGGAGCCAGCGCCCAGGAAGAGGCGCACAATGAGGCGGCGCCGACGCATTTCCCGATACACGAACCGAAGGAAATGAACTGGAGCTTCGCCGGGCCATTCGGCACCTACGACAAGGCCCAGCTGCAGCGCGGACTGAAGGTCTACAAGGAAGTCTGCTCGGCCTGCCATTCGATGAATTTGGTGGCGTTCCGTACGCTGGAAGGCCTTGGCTATTCGGATGCGCAGATCAAGACGCTGGCGGCCGAATATACGATCCATGACGGCCCGAACGATGCCGGCGACATGTTCGACCGTCCCGGCAAGCCGTCCGACCATTTCCCGGCGCCATTCCCCAATGTCGAAGCGGCAGCGGCGGCAAATGGCGGCGCAGCACCGCCCGACATGTCGCTGCTGGCCAAGGCGCGCGGGGTCGAGCGCGGCTTCCCGCGCTTCGTGTTCGACATCTTTACGCAATATGCGCAGGGCGGCCCCGACTACATCCACTCGCTGCTGACCGGCTACGACCAGCAGCCGCCGGCAGGCATGGTCATACCGGAAGGCACGCACTACAATCCGTACTTCCTGTCCGGCGTGTCGCTGAAGATGCCGAAGCCGCTCTCCGACGGCCAGGTTACCTATGATGACGGCGCGCCGCAGACGGTCGACCAGTACTCGCGCGACGTGTCGGCCTTCCTGATGTGGGCGGCCGAGCCGCACCTCGAGGACCGCAAGAAGACCGGCTTTCGCGTGCTGGTCTTCCTGCTGCTGTTCGGTGCGCTGGTCTACCTGACCAAGCGCAAGGTGTGGGCCGGCGTGGCGCACTGAGCCCTGCGATATACGAGAATGCGAGGGCGTCGAAAGGCGCCCTTTTCATTGCAGGCATGTCGATTCATCGCAGCCGACGCTGAGCAAGGCCCTTTGCCGGACAATTTTCCGTCAGGCATCACATGGCGGTAGCCGGACTTGGCGGCGCCGGGTTACGATTGGCCCATTCCTTTCACGCCTTCAGCCGAATCTGAATAGCCCGGAGAGCCGCTCGATGAAATCCTCGCTCGAAGAGACGCTGCTTGCCGCGATCCGCACCATTCCGGATTATCCCAAGCCGGGCATCCTGTTTCGCGACATCACCACGCTGCTCGGCAATGCGCGGGCCTTCCGCCGCGCCATCGACGAGCTGGTGCATCCCTATGCCGGCCTGAAGATCGACAAGATCGCCGGCATCGAGGCGCGGGGCTTCATCCTCGGCGGCGCCATCGCCCACCAGCTCTCGGCCGGCTTCGTGCCGATCCGTAAGAAAGGCAAGCTGCCTTACGAGACGGTGCGCGTCGCCTACAGCCTGGAATACGGGCTGGACGAGATGGAGATGCACAAGGACGGCGTTTCTCCAGGCGAGAAGGTAATCCTCGTCGACGATTTGATCGCCACCGGCGGCACGGCCGAGGCGGCCGTCAAGCTATTGCGGCAGATCGGCGCCGATATCCTCGCCGCCTGCTTCGTCATCGACCTGCCGGACCTTGGCGGCCGAGAGAGGTTAGAGGCGCTCGGCGTACCGGTAAGGACGCTGATCGGGTTTGAGGGGCATTGAGCGTCTCTTCCTTCTTTCCTGTGGGAGAGGGGAAGAACTCCGCTCACTCCACCTTCACCAGCACGGCACTTTCGAATTCGATGACCTTGTCGCCGGTCGAATCGAAGGCTTCGGAGCGGAGGGTCAGCAGCCGCCAGCCCGGTCGCGAGGCGATGGGGCGATGGGCCAGCGCGGTGCGGGTGAAAGTCACGGTTTCCCCTGCATAGACAGGTTTGGGCCATTTGAGGTTCTTGAAGCCGGGCGAGGGACCGAATTCCGGAACCGGCCCGGGGCCGGGCCAGCGGGCGACCTCTGCCTCCATGCCAGCCTGGAGGTTCAATTTCATCCAGGTGGCGGCGGTGTGCCAGCCCGAGGCGCAGAGCCCGCCGAATATACTGTTCCTCGCCGCCTCTTCGTCGATATGGAATATCTGCGGGTCGTATTTGCGGGCGAACGCCTTGATCGCCTCCGGTTCGAATCGATGTGAACCAAGCGTGACGGTGATACCGATGCAGAAGAATTCGTCGAGGCTCACGCACTGCCCTCGCGGGTGAGGAACATGACGGTGTTTTCGAGCTCGAAAACACCTTCGCCGCGCTGGTTGAACAACTCGCTGCGCATGGTCACCAGGCCAAGGCGGGGCTTCGATCTGGACAGTCGCTTGGCAAGGACGGTGGTGCTGCCGCTCAACAGGTCACCGGCCAGGACCGGCCGTTTCCATTTGACCTGGTCGACGCCTGGCGCGCCCTGGGAGGTCGAGTCGAGCAGGAAGGCATCGCACAGCATGCGCATGAACATGGCGCAGGTGTGCCAGCCCGAAGCCGCCAGCCCGCCGAGGATGCTGGCCTTGCCCGCGGCCTCGTCGAGATGCATCGGCTGGGCATCGAACTCGTCGGCGAATTCTATGATTTCAGCGGCGCTTACCAGCTTGGTGCCGAGGTCGAGCGAAGCGCCCTCGACAAAATCCTCATAAGCCCAGGTCTTTGTGGTCATGGTCTGGAAATCCTGTTCAGGATTGTACAATCGCTACGGGTCGGCTCCCGGATGCAGGCAGGGCGGCATTTGGTCAAGCAATTTCTGGTGCGCCAGCCTGCTGTGCCCAAGCCGTAGCGCGCATTGACGACCCTATAGCCAGCCGCGACGGCGGAAATACCAGAAGGGCAGGATTGCCGAAAGCACCATCATGCCGATGGCGAAGGGATAGCCAAAGTGCCATTTGAGCTCAGGGATGATGTCGAAATTCATGCCGTAGATTGAAGCGACAAGCGTCGGCGGCAGGAAGATGACAGCGGCGACGGAGAAGATCTTGATGATGGCGTTCTGCTCGATCGAGATCATGCCGAGCGTCGCGTCGAGCAGGAAGCTGATCTTCTGCGACAGGAAGGTGGCGTGGTCGGCAAGCGACAGCACGTCGCGCGACAAGGTCTTGATGCGGGCGCGGGTATCCTTGCTCATCTTGGTCTGAGTGGAGGCATGGGCGAGAAAGCCGGCAAGGCGCTGCAGCGAGATCAGGCTGTCGCGGACCGAGGAGGCGAGGTCCTCCTTGCGGCCAATGCCTTTCAACAGTTCCTGGAAGTCACGGTTGCGCTTGGAAACCTTGGTCGATCGTGCCTCGAAGATGTCGCGCGAGATCGCCTCGACGTCGCGGCCGGCGCGCTCCAGAATATCGGCGAGGCGGTCGACGATCGCCTCCAGCAGGCCAATCAGGATGGTGTCGCCGCTGGTGCAACCGGTCGCCACCTTCTCGGCGCGCAGCGGAAAGGTCTTGAACGCCTTCGGCTCGTGGTAACGCACGGTGATCAGCCTGCTGCCGGCGAGCACGAAGGTGACCGGCGACATCAAGGGATCATCCAGTTCGGTCTGAGCCGGCAGAATGGCGGTCATGAAGTAGGCGCCGTCCTCGACGTAGAGACGGCTCGAGATCTCGATCTCCTCCATCTCTTCCCGGGTCGGAACGGCAATGCCGAGCCAGGTCTCGATCGTGGTCTCTTCTTCCTTTGTCGGGCTGAGAAGGTCGACCCAGACGACAGCATCGCTGTTTTGCAGGAGATCGTCGACAAGGCGCAGGCGATCATTGTCGACGACGAAGGCCTTGATCATCGCCGGTCTCCCTTGCTGTTGCTAAAGAGGGTTTCGTTCGGAAGGGGCGCGTCACTCTGATCGCACTGACATGGCCACGTGAGGCTCGAGACCAGCGCAGAGGCCCCTTAGACCGGGCGTGACGTGCCGTCAAGCAGCGGCAAGGCGCCGCTGCGATGCCTGTTATGAAGTTGTGACCGAGCAACAGCCATTGTGGAGGCCGGGCGGGTCTCGCCGGGTCAGGTGTTGAACTTGAACAGCATGATGTCGCCGTCCTGGACGACATACTCCTTGCCTTCGTCGCGCGCCCTGCCGGCCTCCTTGGCCGCCACTTCGCCGCCCAGCCTGACGAAATCGTCATAGGCGATGGTCTGGGCGCGGATGAAGCCGCGCTCGAAATCGGTGTGGATGACGCCTGCCGCTTGCGGCGCCTTGGCACCCTTGTGCACGGTCCAGGCGCGCGTCTCCTTGGGGCCGACGGTGAAATAGGTGATGAGCTGCAAAAGCTCGTAGCCGGCGCGGATCACCTTGTTCAGGCCGGGTTCGTCCAGGCCGAGCGTTGCCAGGAATTCCATTTCCTCTTCGTCCGAGAGCTGGGCGACTTCGGCCTCGATCGCCGCTGAAATCACGACGGTGCGGGCACCTTGCGCGGCGGCCATCTTCTCGACCGCCCTGGTATGCGCGTTGCCGGTGGCGGCGTCGGCTTCCGCGACGTTGCAGACGTAAAGCACCGGGTGTGAGGTCAAGAGATTCAGCCCCTGCAGGATGCGGAGATCCTCACCCGAGATGCCGTTGAGCAGGATGCGGGCGGGCTTGCCGGCCTGCAGCAGTTCGAGCGCCGCTTCCATCATCGGAAGTACGGTCGCTGCTTCCTTGTCCTTGCCGGCGGCACGCTTGCGGATCTGCACGATGCGGCGCTCGAGGCTGTCGAGATCGGCAAGCATCAATTCGGTCTCGACGGTCTCGGCATCGGCGACAGGATCGATGCGGCCCTCGACATGGGTAATGTCGTCATCCTCGAAGCAGCGCAGCACATGGACGATGGCGTCGACCTCACGGATGTTGGCGAGGAATTGGTTGCCGAGCCCTTCGCCTTTCGAGGCGCCACGCACCAGGCCGGCAATGTCGACGAACGAGATGCGGGTCGGGATGATCTCCTTCGACTTGCCGATCGCGGCGATCTTCTGCAGGCGCGGGTCGGGCACCGCCACCTCGCCGGTGTTCGGTTCGATGGTGCAGAACGGATAATTGGCGGCCTGTGCCGCCGCCGTTCTGGTCAACGCATTGAAGAGCGTCGACTTGCCGACATTGGGCAAGCCAACGATGCCGCATTTGAAACCCATTTTTGTCTGGTCCTATCGGGAAATCGAGTTTGATCAGGGCTATGGGCGAAAGCGCCGATGATCGTCAAGCCCTGAGCACTCATGCCCGCGGCGCTGACGGCGCCATGGCTCAGTCCTTGCCGCCAAAAAGCTTCTTCAGCATAGCCGCCATCGGGCCGGTTTCGGGCAGCTTGGCCGCCGGCTGCTGCGGCCGCGCCTGGCGGACGTGGCTTTGTGCCTTTGGCGCCTTGGGCGGCGGGCGGTCGTCGTCGCCCGTCGGCGTGAGCTTGTCGCGCAGGGCCAGCGTCACGCGGTTCATGAAGGAATTGTCGTCGCCCTCGGCAAGCAATCCGGCACCGTCGGCGATTGCGTCGAGCAGCACGTCCAGCCATTCGCGGTCGGCTTTGGCGAAATCGCCGAGCACATGGCCATGCACCATTTCCTTGACGCCGGGGTGGCCGACGCCGATGCGCACACGGCGAAAATCCTTGCCGACGTGCTGGTCGAGCGAGCGGATGCCGTTGTGGCCGCCGGAACCGCCACCGACCTTGACGCGCACCTTGCCGGCAGCAAGGTCGATCTCGTCATAAAAGACAGTCAGCGCCGAAGGGCCGAGCTTATAGAAGCGCAAGGCTTCGCCGACCGACTGGCCGGACAGGTTCATGAAGGTCTGCGGCTTGATCAGGATCACCTTTTCGCCGGCAAGCGTGCCTTCGGCGATCAGACCCTGGAATTTCTTCGACCAGGGCGAAAAGGAATGGCGGCGGGCGATCGCGTCCGCCGCCATGAAGCCGACATTGTGCCGGTTGCTGGCGTATTTCGCGCCCGGATTGCCGAGGCCTGCAAAGACAAGCATCGTCGCCTCCGGGCGGGAAGGAGTTACTTCTCTTCGGCGGCAGGAGCCGCTTCGGGCGCAGCCGCTTCAGTCGTCTCTTCTACCGCCTCCGGCTTCATCGCCGAGGAGCCGGCAATGGTCGCGATGGTGAAGTCGCGGTCGAAGATCACCGGCTTGACGCCGGCCGGCAAGGTGACGGCCGAAATGTGGATGGAATCGCCGATATCGGTGCCGGTGAGATCGACGGTGATGAAATCCGGGATCGCATTGGCAGGGCAGTGGAACTCGACCTCGTGGCGCACGATGTTGAGCACGCCGCCGCGCTTGATGCCGGGCGACTTGTCTTCATTGATGAAGTGCACGGGCACGTCGACATTGACTTCGGTATCCTTGCCGATGCGCAGGAAATCGACGTGGACCGGAAAATCCTTGACCGGGTCGAGCTGAAAATCCTTGGGCAGAACCTGGATCTTGTTGCCGTCGACATCGATCGTGGCGACCGTGGTCAGAAACCCGCCGCCATGGATCTTGTAGTAGATGTCCTTGTAGGTCAGCGCAATCGCCAGGGGAGGCTGCTTGTCGCCGTAAATCACTGCAGGCACTTTACCGTTGCGGCGAACTGCACGGGCGGACCCCTTACCGACCTGTTCGCGCGCTTCGGCCTTGAGCTCGTAAGTATCGTGGCTCATGGCATTTCCTTTCGCGTTGTTCTGGAGCGTTCGCGGCCAGCGTGGCTGGGCCGTAAACGTCGAAAGCCGCCGGGTGGGGCGGCCTTCCGCCGCGTTGCCTCCAAGGGTGTCTACGCGGGTGGCGGCTCTATAGCGGAAGGCGGCGCGAGGTGCAAGCCAAAGGCAGGTATGGGCAGCATCTCACTGAATTTCGGCTTTGCGCCCTTGGCGGACGTTCAGTTGACAAACTTCCGCACAGGCGCGACTTACACGAGACACGACATCTTAGTCATCGCCACGCCAAGTGTTGTCATGTTCGATTTGTCAAGCCTGAGAGCAAGCCGTACTGGAAAGCGAACCGTTTACTGATTTCACGAAGTACAATGGGTGACAGTCAGAGGGGAACGCAATGACGAGCGCGACGGACATTCTTGATGCCGTCGTCATCGGTGCCGGCTGGGCGGGGCTAGGAGTCAGTCATGCGCTGATGCAGCGCGGCTTACGTCACAGAGTGCTGGAGCGACATCGCATCGGTGAGACCTGGCGGACCCAGCGTTGGGACTCATTTCGGATAAATACCGCGAACAGCCAAACGGTCATGCCCGGGGATAGCTATGTCGGCTCCGATCCCGACGGCGCAATGACAAGCGGCGAGTTTGTCGCGATGTTGGAGGACTATGCCCGCCGTCATGCCCTCCCGGTGGAAACCGGTACGCCGGTGACCGACCTTGTTGCGAGCGACGGCCTGTACCGACTTACCATTCCGCGCGGTTCCCTGTGTGCGAGAAATGTGGTGATCGCCAGCAGTAACCAGAACTGCCCGGTGCGCCCGTCCTTCTCCGCTTTGTTGCCGCCCGAAGTCCGGCAGATCGACGCATCAGCCTACCGCAACGCATCCGGTCTCGACAGTGGAGCGGTGGTGGTGGTCGGTAGTGCCCAGTCGGGAGGCCAAATCGCCGAGGACTTGGCCCAAGCGGGGCGAACTGTGTTTCTCGCAACGAGCCGAGTCGGCCGGCTGCCCCGAACGTATCGAGGTCGTCACATCAGTGTCTGGCTGGTTCTTAGCGGACTGCTAGACGTGACGCGCAAGGAAATACTTGAACAGGGCCCAATCCCAGGAAGGCCGCTGCAAGGAGCGCTCCATACGATCAGCCTGCAGTCCCTCAGTGCGCAAGGCGTCGTCGTACTGGGTCGGCTCACGGGCGTCGACGACGGCCGCCTCTCGTTCAGCGACGAGGCGGAAGCGCATGTTCGCCATGCGGACGAGGGCTCCGCCAGAGTTCGAAGCCAGATCGACGATTATATTGCGCGCAACCGAATCGATGCCCCCGAGGCTGAGCCGGACCCGGCGGAGACGATTGAAGCGCGTCTGCCCAATCCACCGGTCCGATCAATTGATCTCGCGGCGCGGGGGATCACAACGGTGATCTGGTGCACCGGTTTCACTGGGGATTTCGGATGGGTGCGCGTTCCCGATGTGCTCGATCCACATGGCCAACCACTGCACGAGAACGGGTTTGCGAGCGTCCCGGGTGTGTATTTTGCCGGCCTGCCTTTTGCAATCACCCGGCGGTCGGGCACAATATTGGCAATTGCGGAGGAAGCAGCCCTGGTGGCCGACGATATCCAGCGTCGTTTGGTAAGGATCGCCTCCGACCTCCCGATTCAGTGATCCCGACCGCAGACGAATCTCATCCGGTCGGCGGCTCTCTCCTCTCGCGAGATTTGAGCCATTCAAGATGAATGGCCGCGGAGGGTTAAAAGCCGAGGTCCAACCCGACGTGTCACCTGCTCGTGGTCAATGCGCCACCTTCCTGGCTTTCCGCATGTTCGGTAAGAACACCGTCAGTAGCCCGAGCAGCGGCAAATACGAGCAGACCTGGAAGACGAAATCGATGCCCTTCATGTCGGCGACGACGCCAAGCACGGCGGCGGCGATGCCGCCCATGCCGAAGGCGAAGCCGAAGAAGATGCCGGCGATCATGCCGACGCGGCCGGGCACCAGTTCCTGGGCGAAGACGACGATGTTCGAGAAGGCCGAGGACAGGATCAGGGCGATCAGCACGGTGAGAACCATCGTCCACTCGAAATTGGCGTAGGGCAGGGCCAGCGTGAAGGGCAGCACGCCGACGATCGAGAACCAGATCATCGCCTTCTGCCCGTAGCGGTCGCCAAACGGGCCGCCGAGCAGGATGCCCAGGGCCGAGGCGCCGAGGAACAGGAACAGCATGACTTGCGACATCTGCACCGAAACACCGAACTTATGAATGGAATAGAAGGTGTAGTAGCTGGCAAGGCTGGAAATATAGGCGTTCTTGGTCAGTACCAGCAGCGTCAGCACCAGCAGCGCTCCCATCACCTTGCGGCGCGGGAAGGGCGAGACGAAACCTGCTGCCTTGCGGGTGCCCTGCGCGGCACGCAGGCGGCTGTACCAGCCGCCGACCTGCCACAGCACGATGATGCCGATCAGCGAGCCGCCGGCGAACCAGGCGATGCTGGTCTGGCCGAAGGGCACGACGATGAAGGCTGCCAGTAGCGGCCCCATAGCCTGGCCGAAATTGCCGCCGACCTGGAACAGCGACTGCGCAAGACCGAACCGGCCGCCGGAGGCGAAGCGGGCGATGCGCGAGGATTCCGGATGGAAGATCGCCGAGCCGATACCGATCAGCGAGGCGCCGATGAGGAGCAGGAAATAGTGTCCGGCGTAGGCCAGCACGACCAGTCCGATCAACGAGGAGGCCATGCCGTAGGGTAGCGAATAAGGCATCGGCCGCTTGTCGGTGATCATGCCGATCACCGGCTGCAGCAAGGATGCCGTCACCTGGAAAGTGAAAGTCAAGAGGCCGATCTGCCAGAAATCGAGACCGTAATTGTCCTTCAGCAGCGGATAGATCGCCGACAGCAGCGACTGCATGATGTCGTTGATGCAATGGCAGAAGCTCACCGCCAGGATGACGGTGAAGGCCATCGCCTGAGCTGAGATGTGGCCGGCCGCTACCGGCTCGCCCTCGGCGATTGCTGCGGTATCTGTCAAGGCATGCTCCGTGGTCTTTTTGGCGGGCACTTCCGCACGCGGTGTTATGGGGCCGGTTGCCTTATACGTTGCTTGTCACGCGACTTCTTTCGTGGTTTGGTCCAATAGTTTCGCAAGTGGGCCATAGCTGATGCCGCATGGCAGGGAAATGTTTAAAGCGGGCGACGGTGATCTCGGGTTGTTGCATGAGCGTCGCTGGCAATGGCTGGAGCAGGCCGTTGGGCCGGCAGTGGCGCTGCCGACCGAATATCCGGACGGCTACCATGTGCCACGGCACCATCACAGCCGCAGTCAGTTGCTGCACGCGCTGGTCGGGGTCGTGCTGGTAACGACGCGGCATGGGCGCTGGATGGTGCCTCCCGACCACGCGATGTGGATCCCCGCCGGCACCGAACATTCCGTCGAGATGCTGGGCGACGTCAGCATGCGGTCCGTCTATGTGATGCCGGAGGCCATTCCCGGCCTGCCGGACGGATTGCGCGTCGTCGGTATCACCGATCTGATGCACAGCCTGATCGTGGAATCGGAAAAGCTGCCGCAGGGCGCCGAGTTGGAGGGGCGGGGCGGGCTGATCATGAAGCTCCTGCTGCACGAAATCCCGAACCTGCCGGAACGGCCGCTCGGACTGCCGTTCCCGTCCGACGCAAGGCTGGCGGCGCTATGCCGGCGCTTCGTCTCGGCACCGTCACCGCATGCGACGATCGACCAATGGGCCGCTATCGTTGGCATGAGCCGCCGCTCTTTCACCCGCGCGTTCCACCGCCAGACGGGATTGTCGCTGTCGACCTGGCGTCAGCAGGCCTGTCTGTTCGCGGCGCTGCCACGGCTGGCCGACGGCGAGCCGATCACAAGGGTGGCGCTCGATCTCGGCTATGACAGCGTGCCGGCGTTCATCACCATGTTCAAGCGCATGCTGGGAGCCTCGCCACGCGGTTACATGCGGGGCGCCCGTGATGCTGGCGAAGGTGCGGCGAATAAACGGTCCGGCTCGGCCTGAGTCGCAGCCCTGAAGCGCGTAGCGTTCGACCGGCCTCATGCGACGCGCTTTGGATTCTTGTTTTTATGCATGTCGTTATCGCAAAACCGCTGCACAGTTTTGCGCGGACATGCATTAATCGAACAGGCTCGACACCGATTCCTCGGTCGCCGTGCGTGAGATTGCCTCGCCCATCAATTCGGCGATAGAGATGACGCGGATATTGGCGGCGTCGAGCACTGCCTGCGTCGGCTGGATGGAATCGGTGATGACCAGTTCCTGCAGTTTCGAGGCGCCGATGCGGGCGATGGCGCCGCCGGACAAAACGCCATGGGTAGTGTAGGCGGTGACACTGGTGGCGCCGTCGGCAAGCAGCGCATCGGCTGCATTGCACAGCGTGCCGCCCGAATCGATGATGTCGTCGATCAACAGGCAATCCTTGCCGCGCACGTCACCGATGACGTTCATGACTTCCGATTCGCCGGGGCGCTCGCGGCGCTTGTCGACGATGGCGAGCTGGGCATCGATGCGCTTGGCGAGGGCGCGGGCGCGGACCACGCCGCCGACATCCGGCGAAACCACCATGACATTGGCAAGCTGCTTGTATTTCGCCTTTACGTCGCGGGCCATGACCGGCACGGAAAACAGATTGTCGGTCGGGATGTCGAAGAAGCCTTGAATCTGGCCGGCATGGAGATCCAGGGTCAGCACCCGGTCAACGCCCGCCCTCGTGATCATGTTGGCGACCAGTTTGGCCGAGATCGGTGTGCGGCCCGAGGCACGGCGATCCTGCCTGGCATAGCCGAAATAAGGAATAACCGCAGTGATGCGCTTGGCCGAAGAGCGCATGAAGGCGTCGATCATGATGAGCAGTTCCATCAGATGATCGTTGGTCGGGAACGAGGTGGACTGCAGGATGAAGACGTCCTCGCCGCGCACATTCTCCTGGATCTCGACGAAGATTTCCTGGTCGGCGAAGCGCCTGACGCTGGCCTTGCCCAGCGGAATGTTGAGGTAGCGGGCGACTGATTCGGCCAGCACCCTGTTGGAATTGCCCGCGAAGAGCTTCATGCACCGTTCCTGGCGAAGGATTGAGAGACTCCGATAGCACTCCAGCCTCTTAGTCGGGCTTTTAGCGGCCCGCGCCGGTATTGCAAGCGTCGTGAATGGGAATCCGCCGGCTAATCTCAATAAACGCTTACGGCTTGACGATGCGGCGATAGGTCCACTTCGATGCCGACGGAATCGGGGATAGCTCTATCTTTCAGTCTGAGCATGGTCTCTTCCGAAACCGGATTCCACTTTTCGGAAATCATGCTCCAGGTCAGCCGGCGCCGCCGCCAAGCCAGGTGGCGAACTGGTCGATTGTCTGGTCGGCAATTGCCTGCATGGTCGCCGGGGCGACCGCCGCCCAGCCTTCGCCGCCGCCGACAGAGGGCGCCTTCTGCTGGCCGTTGATGCGATGCAGCCGGTTGCCGGCCGGGTCATAGATGTCCCAGACGTAGATGACGGTGGTGTCCTTGCCTTCCGTCATGGTCGAGAAATAGCCCTTGAGCACATGCGTTGGGGTCTGGTCGGTGCTGCCGGCCAAGGTGATGCCGCGCTGCCTGGCGCGTGTCTGAAGCTCGGCGGTCAGCGGTGTCGCGGCTTCTACCGAGGCGCCGACGATCGGCGCCACCTGCAGCCGGGTCCGCGCAATGGCAGCCGCGCTTTTGGCGGGCGGCACGGCTGCTGCAGCCGAAGGCTGCGCTGTATCTGCAGTTTGCGCGGTGCCGGCAGGCTGAGCCGGAGTTGCGGGGGGCGTTGCGGCACTTCCGGCTCCGGAGAGCGATTGCGTCGATTGCGGGGCAATGGCCGACGGTTCGAGAACGTCCTTCGCATTGGTGCAGGCCGCCAGCGCCAGCGCCACGAGCAATGACACGGTCGTCACATGCGATCGTCTCATTGGCCTGAAAACTCCTTGGCGACGAACGCCCCTCACACTCTTTGCATTATGGATTCACTGCACGATCAAGTCGAGATCATGGCGGGACAGCGGCTTCGGCTGGGATTCGGTCGTCAGATAGGTGCGGCCAAGCGTCATCGCGGTTTCGGTTTCGGAGTCCATGATGATCATATGGGCGAACAGCGTCATGTTCGGCGCAATTGGTTCGGGATTACCCTGATAGAACATCGGCATATCCATCCAGGACGGGGTGAAGCGGGCGCCGAGCGAATAGCCGCAGGCATTGAGCCGGTGCTTGGTCAAATTGTGGGCTTCGAGGGTGCGGGCATGGGCGTCGAACACGTCGCCGAACGTATTACCGGGCGTCATCGCCTTCTCGACTGCAAGTAGCGCGGCGCGGGCGGCATCGAACAATTCCTGGTGGCGTTTCGATACCTTGCCGGTCAACACCGTACGCATCATTGCCGCATGGTAGTGGTGGAAGACACCGGCCCATTCGAGCGTCAGCTGGTCGTTCTTGGTGAGCTTGCGGCGACCGGCCTTGTAGCGGCAAAGCAGGGCGTCGACGCCGGAGCCGATGATGAACTCGTTGGCCGGATAATCGCCGCCGCCGGCAAAGATCGCACCTTGCATGGCGGCGAGGATCAGCGCCTCATCGCCGCCCTGCTTGATCAGCGGCAGTGCTGCGTCCAGCGCGTCGTCGGCCAGATTTGCGGCTTTTTCCGCCTTGGCGATTTCTGCCGGGCTCTTGAACAGCCGTAGCCGACTGACAATGCCGGAGGCATCCGCGATCTGCCCGAAGGTCTGCAACTGCTCGTCGAGGCGCCGGCCATTATAGGCCGTCAGGCCGTGGGTGTCGTATTCGACGCCGATGCGGGCGCCGAGCAGGTCGAGTTCGTTGAGCAGATTGCGCAGGTCGACCGCCGGATTGGCGCCGTTACGGTCCGTCCACAAAACGATGTTGTCGATGATCGAGGTGTGGCGCGCCTGGCGCAAGTCGGCCGAACGCGTCAGCAGCACCATCGAGCCGTCGGCCTTGACCACCAGGCACTGGAAAAAGCAGAAGCCGAAGGTGTCGTAGCCGGTTAGCCAATACATGCTTTCCTGGGCAAACAGCAGGACGGCGTCGAGCTTCTTTTCGGCGATCTCGATCATCAGTCGATCGCGCCGCGCGTCGAATTCCGAGCGTTCGAAATGCAGCGCCATCAGTCAGCCTCCAAAACGATTGCCGAAACCTGCCGCCCGTAGTCGGGCTCGTTGCGATGGGTGCTGCGCCGATAGGAGTAGAAAAGCTCTTCCTCAGCATAGGTGCAGCGGCCAAGTCCTTCGGCGTTGACGCCAGCCTTGATCAGCCGGTCGACCGTGTAGCGGTTGAGATCGAACATCGCGTGTCCGGCATTTGCTGAGGGCGCGAAATAGCGAGCATTGCCGGCATCGGCGTCGACGAAACGGGCGACGAATTCCGGTCCGACTTCGTAATTCCGTGGGCCGATCGAAGGACCGAGCACTGCGACGATGCGGTCGCGCCGGGCGCCGAGGCTTTCCATTGCCGCGATGGTGTTTTCCAGCACTCCGGTGAAAGCGCCTTTCCAGCCGGCATGGGCGGCGCCGATAATGCGCGCCCCGGCGTCGGCGAAGAGGACCGGTCCGCAGTCGGCGGTCGAGGCACCGACGGCAATGCCCGGCCGGTCGGTGACAATGGCGTCGGCCTTGGGCCGCTCGCCGGCAAAAGGCTCCCTGGCAATGACGACGTCCGGCGAATGAACCTGGTGAGCGGTCAGCAGATGGTTTGCAGGCACGCCCATCCATTCGGCGACCCGGCGGCGATTCTCGCGCACCAGCGTCTGGTCGTCGTTCGAGCCGGTGCCGATGTTGAGGCCCCGGTAGATGCCGCTGGAAATGCCGCCGACTCGCGTGAAGTAGCCGTGGCGGATGCCTTGCGCCGTTTCCAGCAAGGGCGACCGAACGGGATCCGGTTTGGTCTGATTCAGCATGGCGGCTTTGTTGTCCGTATGGGCGATTTCGTCAAGCGAGTTGAAGGGCGCAGTTGAAGGCTGGTCGGTTGAAGGCTGGCGAAGTTGATGTCGGGCGCTAGTCGGAGACGGGAGAGTGAGAGAGGCGGCAGCGAAAAGTCAATCCGTGCTTGGAAACGGCGGAACGGCAATGCCTGCGGGGAGAACGGCAAGCACCTTGAAGAGTTCGCCCATGGCCTGCGGGCCGGCGAGGCGCTCGACGTCGGCCGCGATTTTTTCGCGAGCTGCCTCATCGGCATTGGCGCCGAGCCGGCCAGCCCGTTCGAGGAGCCCCATCTTGAGCAGGAATTCACCTTGCGTGGAGAGGTGGGCATCAAGGCCGTGCGCCCGAACGGTGGCCGCGAGGGCGGCGAAATCGACATGGGCGGTGAGATCGGCCTGCCCCGGATTGGCCAGCACGTCCTCATGACCGTGCTTGCGCAAGGCCTGCAAGGTGTCGCCGATCCCGGGCTGGAGGTGACCGTAGTCGAGAAACAGGCCGGCGCCGCCAAATCCGGCAAGTCGCCCGGCGATTGCCGCCATAAGGGCAGCGCGGGCTGGCGCCACCTCGACGATGGCACCTTGCGGCGCATTCTCGGCACCCTCCGGCAGCAGCATCGGGTCGAGCGAGCCGGCGCCGACGAAAAAGCGCAGCCGGTTCGCATCGTCGAGACCGATCATCCGTTCGCGCCAGCCGGCTCCAGCGCGGACGAACTGCCGGATGGGCACCGCGTCAAACAGCTCGTTACCAACAATCAGAAGCGGCCCCTGCGGCAGCGTCTCGACGGCCTCATGCCAGGCGATGGTGGCCGACGTCCCGGCAAGCGTCCGTTTCTGGACCTCGGTCAACCGCGGACTGGTCTCGATCAAGGCGAACGATGCGCTGGCGGTAAGCGTCGGATCGAGCCGCGAAAGCGTGCGCAGCATATCTCTCATCAGCGTGCCGCGGCCGGGGCCGATTTCGGCGATGGCAACCGGCGTCGGCCGGCCGATCGCCAGCCATGCCTGGTAGAGCCAGACAGTGACCAGCTCGCCAAACATCTGACTGATCTCCGGCGCGGTGACGAAGTCGCCGGCGGCGCCAAACGGCTCGCGTGTCGTATAATAGCCGTCCTTCGGATCGAACAGGCAGAGCGCCATGTATTCGCTGATGGGGATCGGTCCCACCGCACCGATCAGCTCGGCGATGCGGGTCTTCAGCCGCGTCATGCCGGCTGCGGTTTTGTCACCGGCTTGGCTGTAGCCATCGCCCAGATGCCGGCCAGCACCATCGGCAGTGACAGCACCATTCCCATGGTCAGCCAGCTCGTGCCAAGGAGGTAACCAAGCTGCTGGTCGGGCTCGCGAAAGAATTCGACGAAGATGCGCGAGGCGCCATAGCCGGCGATGAAGGCGCCCCCGACGAAGCGCGGCGTCTTCAGCTTGAGCCTGGAATGGGTGAGGAAGCGCAGGACCAGGAACAGCACCAGGCCTTCGAGCAGCGCCTCATAGATCTGGCTCGGATGACGTGCAAATGGGCCGCCATTGGGGAATTCGAATGCCCATGGCACGTCGGTCGACCGGCCCCATAGTTCGGAATTGATGAAGTTTGCCAGGCGAACGAGGCCAAGCCCTACCGGCACGCCGGCGGCAACCACGTCGAACAGCGACCATGTGCGGATGCCGCGAGACCGGGAAAACAGCGTCATGGCGAGAATGACGCCGAGCAGGCCGCCATGAAACGACATTCCGCCCTGCCAGACGGCGACGATATCAAGCGGATTGGCAATGTAGCGCGGCAGGTCGTAGAACAGCACGTAGCCGGTGCGTCCGCCGAGCACCACACCGATGGCTGCCCAGACGATGAAGTCGTCGAGGTCGACGGGCTTCATCGGCAGGATGCCGTCGGGCCAAAGCTTTGGGTTGGTGACGAGGCGTTTGGCATACCACCAGGCGAACAGAATGCCGACGATATAGCCGACGCCGTACCAATGCACCGCCAGTGGTCCGATCCGGACGATGACCGGGTCGATGTTGGGAAAGGGCAGGGCGGCCAGCGGCAGCAAATATTCGCTCAACAGGGTCTCCAGGTTCCCAATCAGGTTCGGGCGCGGACCATGCGGCAGGCTTTTGGCGCGGTCAAGGCAAGCATATGCTTGCATTCCGAATCGTGCGCCACTACGTCAATTCAACCAAGCGAGGATTTGCCATGGCGACCGGACCGAACCGCATTCTCGATGAATTCGCCAAGCTGATGACCGATGCAGCCGGTGCCGCGCAGGGCGTGCGGCGCGAGGTGGAGACCGCCTTCAGGGGCCAGGCCGAGCGCATACTCAACTCCATGGACGTGGTGCAGCGCGAGGAATTCGACGCCGCTCGCGACATGGCGGCGAAGGCCAGGGAAGAAAACATCCGCCTCGCCGCTCGCATCGAGGCGCTCGAGGCCAGGCTTGCCGAATTGACCGGTCAAGCAGCGCCTGCGGCTGCGGTTAAGCGGCGTGCAAAAAAATAATCAGCAATAAATCGTTAAACTTTTCCACAAAGCCGGATCGCAAAAAGCGCTTTGTCGTGAATCGCTTACCGGTACTGCGTGAATCTTTGTGACAGCGCCTTTCCACATGCGAATGACGCAGTGCGAAAAATTTGGCTGGTCACGCGACTCCCGATCAATAGACTGAATTTGTTGCATGATTCGGAGCAGGGTCGTGCGCCGGGCGGTGGGGTCCGGTCCGGGGTCTTTGCGTTGACGAAGTCCTGGCCGTCCGAGTTCTAGGCAGAATTGTTCGAGTGTGCCTCTCCCGCGGAGCGTGTGGTGGCGCTCCCAGAACGACAGGAAGCATTTCATGGAACTTCTCGAACTCGAATTCTCCCGCGAAATTCATCCGGTGGATGTTATCGAGCAGGTGGCGCACAACAACGACTGGTCCTTCGAACGGGCCGGCGACGACGAGATCTCGATTTCGGTTGCCGGGAGCTGGACCGACTACCACGTTTCATTCTCCTGGATGGAGGACTACGAGGCGCTGCACCTGGCCTGCGCCTTCGACATCAAAGTCCCGGAGGCGCGCGCGCTCGAGGTGATGCGGCTGCTTTCGCTGATCAACGAGCAGATGCTGTTTGGCCATTTCGATCTCTGGGAGCAGGAAGGCGCCATCATGTTCCGCCAGTCGCTGCTGCTGGCCGGTGGGGTCGAACCGTCGAGCCAGCAGGTCGAGGTGCTGCTGTCGTCGGCGCTGGAAGCCTGCGAATGCTATTTCCAGGCGTTCCAGTTCGTCGTCTGGTCGGGGACTTCGGCCAAGGATGCGTTGGCCGGCGTGCTGTTCGAAACCTACGGAAACGCCTGACCGTCGATGAGTTCGAGCAACACGCGAAAACCCGAGATCAGCTTTGCCGATTTCGACCGTATCGACATCCGCGCCGGCACGATCGTAGAGGCCGAGCCTTTTCCCGAGGCGCGCAAGCCGGCGATCAAGTTGAAAATCGATTTTGGTCCCGAGATCGGGGTGAAGAAATCCTCGGCCCAGATCACAAAATACTATACGCCCGAAACCCTGATCGGCCGGCAGGTGTTCGCTGTAGTCAATTTCCCGCCGCGCCAGATCGGGCCATTCATGTCGGAAGTGCTGACGCTCGGCTTTCCCGATGAAGAGGGCGCCGTCGTGCTTGGCGCGATCGAGCGCAAGGTGCCGGACGGAGGCAGGTTGTTCTAGCTGCGCTGTTGCTCACGCAGCCAGTTTACGCGTGGTGCCCAGCGCCTCTTCAACCGTTTCCATGAACATTTCCGCGCAGGCCTTCCAGCTGTAGCGCATCGCGCGTTGCCGCGCCTCGGCGCGGTCGACGTGAAGGGCGGCGAGCGCTGCTTGCCGCAGGTCGTCCGATACCGCGCCGCCGATGCCGTCTCCGACGATGTCGATCGGTCCGGTGACGGGATAGGCTGCGACCGGCGTGCCACTGGCCAGCGCCTCGATGATGACGTTGCCGAATGTGTCGGTGCGGCTGGGGAAGACGAAGGCATCGGCCGAGGCGTAGATCTCGGCCAGTTCGTCGTTCGGGCGATGGCCGAGGAAATGGGCATCGGGATATCTGGCCTTCAGCTTCGCCAATTCCGGCCCTTCGCCTACGACCACCTTGCTGCCCGGCAGGTCGAGGTCGAGAAAGGCCGGCAGGTTCTTTTCGATCGCGACGCGGCCGACGCAGAGGAAGATCGGTCCGGGAAATCCCAGGTCCTTTCTTTTATCCGGCCGAAAATGATCGGTGTCGACGCCGCGCGTCCACGGCCGGAGCTTGGTGAAGCCGCGCGCCGCAAGATCGTCGGTAAGCGACTGGGTGGCGACCAGCGTGCCCTGTCCTGAATTATGGAAATCGCGCAGCCAGCGATAGGCCCATGCTTCAGGCACCGGCAGGCGCGCGCTCAGATATTCAGGAAAACGTGTGTGATAGCTGGTCGTGAACGGGCGGCCGGCGTTGCGGCAGTAGCGCCGGGCCATAATGCCGAGCGGTCCTTCGGTGACGATATGGATGTGGTCCACCTTGCGTGCCTCGATCAGCCGCGCCACGCGGTGCGGCGTCGTCAGCGCCAGCCTGATATCGGGATAGGTCGGCAGAGGCAGGGTGCGAAAGATGTTGGGCGTCAGGAAATCCGTCTCGACGTCGAACGATTTCAGGGTCTCCGAGAGGCGCTCCAGCGTGTGGACGACGCCGTTCACTTGCGGGCGCCAGGCGTCGGTGACCATCAGGATGCGCATGGCGGTCCCTTGGCGGCAAGCTTGATTGGCTTGCCGCGATGCCTGAGCGGCGACCACGCCGCAGCTCTGGTGTCGCACCGGCGCACCCGGGCAGGCGCGGGGTCGAAATGAGGCCGCAGGGCCGAATCAATCAGAATCGCGCGCTTCATTGGCGCTCTTCACCATGGTTTCATGACGGGCGAATGAAGGCCGGGTCTCGCTGCCGTCAAGCCGGAACCTTGATCACCGCCCGCAAGCCGCCGAGCGGGCTGCGTTCGAGGACGATGTCGCCGCCATGGCTGCGGGCAATGTCGCGTGCGATGGAGAGGCCAAGGCCGGTGCCGCTGGCGTCGAGGTTGCGGGCCTCGTCGAGCCGCACGAACGGCTTGAATACATCCTCCCGCTTTTCGGGCGGAATGCCCGGACCGTCATCGTCGATGGTGACGAGCAGCGAACCGCGTCCATGATTGGCGTTGATCTCCACCGTCTTGGCATAGCGGAATGCATTGCCGACGACATTGGAGAGCAGCCGGGCAAAGGCATTGGGGCGCACGTGGACGTGCGGATCGCCGGTAAGTACGGTCGACAGCTTGCGCTTGCGCAGCGCGGCTTCCTCGCGAAGCTTGTCGAAGAAGGCTTCGAGGTCGAACCGGCCGGCATCTTCCGATGCTTCGCCGCGTGCAAAGGCAAGGTAACCTTCCAGCATCGACTGCATGTCGTCGATGTCCTGGTCGAGTGCCTGGGTGTCGGCCGCCTTGGTCCCGGCCAGTGCCAATTGCAGCTTGAAGCGGGTGAGGATGGTCCTCAGATCGTGGCTGACGCCGCTCAGCATGGCGGTGCGCTGCTCGAGCTGGCGTTCGATGCGTTCGCGCATCTGGATGAAGGCAAAGCCGGCGCGGCGGACTTCCTCGGCGCCGCGCGGGCGAAAATCGCGCGGCATCGGCCGGCCTTTGCCAAAGCTCTCGGCCGCCTCGGCCAGCGTCAGAATCGGCCGGATCTGGTTGCGCAGGAAAGGAATGGCGATCATCAGCAGCACCAGCGAGGTGCCGACCATCCAGATCAGGAAAATATGGGTGTTCGACGCATAGGCCTGGCTGCGGCGCACGAAGACCCGCAGCACCTTGTTCTCAAGCTGGACGCGGACTTCGACGATATTGGAATTGCCGACCGTATCGATCCAGAACGGACGGTTGATCTGGCGGGTGATCTCGGACGAAAGGATCTCGTCGAGGATCGAGAAGAACGGCTTTGGCCCGGGTGGCGGCAACGGGTCGGGGGGGAGGAGGTCGACCTTCAGCTGCATGCGATCCTGGGCGATACGGATGACGTTCGCGTAGTCGGCGTCATGCGGATAGGTCTCTATCAGGTCGATGATGGCGGCGATGTCGCGCACCGTGGCCTGTGACAGGCGTTGCGTCACGGTCTGCCAATGGCGCTCCATGAAGACAAAGGCGACGACCGACTGCAGCATGATCATTGGCGCTATGACGATGATCAGCGAGCGGGCATAGAGCCGCTTCGGCATGTAAAGCGACACCAGGCGCCAGAAACGGTTCCAGGCGCGCGGCACGGCCTTCAGCGCCCGCGTCGCGCGGGCGCTGAAGCCGCCATCTCCCGGCCGTTCGAGTTGCGTGGTCGCCATTCGTCTTTTCGCTCACCGGGACCCGGCAAAGGGCCGCTGTCGGCGGCATTCTATTCCACGCTGAGCCGATACCCAATACCGCGCACGGTCTGCAGCCAGACCGGATTGGACGGATCGCGTTCGATCTTGCGGCGCAGCCGGTTGATCTGGACGTCGATCGTGCGCTCGCCGACCTCGGATTCGTCGCCGACAAGCTCATGCCGCGGTATCGTCTCGCCGGCACGGGCAGCGAAGATCGCCAGGATTTCCTGCTCGCGGTCGGTCAGCTTGAGCGCCTCTCCGCCGCGCTTCAGCTCACGCCTGGCGATCTGGAACGTATAGGGGCCGAAGACCAGCTGTTCGACCTTGGGCGTCGTCGCGGGGCCGCCGCGGCGCAGGATATTGTTGATACGCAGGATCAGCTCACGCGGGTCGAACGGTTTAGGCAGATAGTCGTCGGCGCCGGCCTCGAGCCCGGTGATCCGGCTGTCGGTTTCGGACAGTGCGGTGAGCATCAGGATCGGTACGTTTTTCTCCGCCCGCAGCGCCTTGGTGAGATCGACGCCGCTTTCACCCGGCATCATCACATCGAGCACGATCAGATCGAAGTCGAGGCCGGCCAGCTTACGCCGCGCCTCGCCGGAATTTCCGGCGACGGTGACGCGAAAGCCGTTTTCGGTGAGATACTGTTTCAGAAGATTGCGGATACGGGTGTCGTCGTCGACCACCAGCAGATGCGGCGCGTCGTCTTCCGGTGCTGTCGGATGATCAACCCTCTCAATGGTCTCCATGGCTTTTCCCTGACATCTTTGCGGGCACAATGTCGATCTGCGCCCTTAGTTCCGGATTGACCATCGCTTCAAGGAACCGTTCGATAACGGCGCGTTCGGTGGCTCCGGAATCTTCCAATGCAGCATGGATGCGGCGCGACTGTGGCCGCGCCAGCGCCAGCGCCAGCGCACGGCCCTTGGCCGTCGGATAAAGCTCGCGCTGGCGGCGGTCGCGGGGGCCCTGCAATTGCACGATATGGTCGGTGTCAATCAGTTGCTTGAGCACGCGCGCCAGGCTCTGCTTGGTGATCTTGAGCACGTCGAGGAGCTCGGCGACCGTCAGGCCGGGCCGGCGATTGACGAAATGCAACACCCGATGATGGGCGCGGCCAAAACCGTAGTCGGCCAGGATCTGGTCCGGATCGGAGGTAAAGTCGCGATAGGCGAAGAAGAACAACTCGATGATGGCGAAATCGATGCCGTCCTCGTCGGTGATCGCCGTCCTGATCGGCTCTGCGGCTGCGTGGCTCGTCATCTTTTCTCCGTGTGAAGCAGAAATTATGTCAGCACTATTGACGTATTTTCCGCGCGATGGTAATTTTTGGCAAGCTTTTCGGCGGATTGCGAACGAAAAGGCAAGCGAAGCCGTTTTTTCCGGAACTTCCTAAGTTTGCCAGACCTTAAATATCCGCCTACGCTTTGAGACAATGGCCGCCCGCAGCGGCCGAGGCGAAACACGCAACGACACTGTGCGGGCTGCCGCCCGCGGGAGGTTACCATGGCATCCGTTCCCTTCGATCAACTGGACGGCTTTATCTGGATGAACGGCCAATTCGTCAAATGGGCCGACGCCAAGATCCACGTCTTGACCCACGGGCTGCACTACGCCAGCGCGGTATTTGAGGGCGAGCGCGCTTATGGGGGCGAAATTTTCAAGCTGACCGACCACACCGAACGCCTGCATGAATCGGCGCGCCTGCTTGGCTTCAAGATACCCTACTCGGTCGCCGAGATCGACGACGCCTGCCGTACGCTGTTGAAGAAGCAAGGTTTCCAGGACGCCTATGTCCGGCCGATCGCGTGGCGCGGCAGCGAACAGATGGGCGTTTCCGCACAGAACAGTCGGATCAACTGCGCCATCGCCATCTGGCAGTGGCCGAGCTATTTCGACCCGGCGCAGAAGCTCAAGGGCATCCGCCTCGACATGGCCGAATGGCGCCGCCCCGACCCGCGCACCGCACCGTCGAAATCGAAGGCGGCCGGCCTCTATATGATCTGCACCATGTCCAAGCATGCCGCCGAGGCCAAGGGCTATGCCGACGCTATGATGCTCGACTGGCGGGGCCAGGTGGCGGAAGCGACAGGCGCCAACATCTTCTTCGTCAAGGACGGCAAGATCCATACGCCCAAGCCCGATTGCTTCCTCGACGGCATCACCCGCCGCACGGTCATCGGCCTTGCCAAGGACCGCGGTTTGGAGGTGATCGAGCGCGCCATCATGCCGGAAGAGCTTGAAGGCTTCCAGCAGTGCTTCCTCACCGGGACGGCAGCCGAGGTGACGCCGGTTTCGGAGATCGGTCCATACCGATTCGAGGTCGGCGAAATCGCCAAGACGCTGATGAATGACTATTCTGCGGCCGTTCAGCCCAAGCACGCAATCGCTGCAGAATAACGAAAGTCACAGCTTTTTTAACTAGTAAGGGCGGTTTTCGGGCCGCCCTTTTTATTTAAGCGCTTCTGCATTTGACTTTCACACAATTCGGCGTCTCATGATGGGGTCGGCCCGGGAGGCTGGCAGCTATGGAGGGACTGGAAATATGGATATGAACACGCTTCTTCCGATCATTATTCAGGTGATTACGGGTATCATCGGTGGTCAGGCGGTTGGCGCGGCTATCAAGACGGCGGCGATGGGGCAGCTTACCAAAATCCTGGGCGGCGCTGTTGGCGGCGTCGGCGGTGCGGCCATCCTCAACAGTCTGCTGGGTGGCGCGGTCGATCCGACAGCCGCGGCCACGGCGGCAGGGGCAGGCAGCGCGTTGAACATTTCAAATATCGTTGGCGGTGCCGGCGGCGGCGCCATCCTAACCGGCATCATCGGTGCGGTCATGAACGCGATGAAGAAATAAGCTTTGACGTTTCAGGGTTTTAAATGGGCGGCTTCGGCCGCCCATTTCGTTTTCCGTTTTGCGTTTTTCCGTTTGCCGTTTGTGGAGCGGTGGACGCCGTTCGCGTGTGTCTCTACATCAGGGTAAGGTTAGGGCTTTCCTGACGCGTTCGAGGGGGCGCGCAGCGCTCCGACAGCGTGAAAGGACGAATATGGGTCAGCTCAACGCCGGCATCGTGCCGGTCACGCCGTTCCAGCAGAACTGCACCATTCTCTTCGACATGGACGACAGGCAAGGCGTTGTCGTCGATCCGGGCGGCGACATCGACAAGGTGCTGGCGGCACTCGAGGACAATGCGATCACAGCCGGCGCGATCTGGATCACGCATGGCCATATCGACCATGCCGGCGGGGCCATGGAGCTGAAGGAGGCGCTCGGTATCGAGATCATCGGCCCGCATGCCGCCGACCGGCCGCTGCTCGCCAATCTCGAGAACCAGGCGAAGCGCTACGGCATCACCGATCCCGTGCGCAACTGTGTCCCCGACCGTTTCCTTGCCGAAGGCGAGACCGTTTCGTTCGGCTCACACGTGTTCGAGGTGCTCCATTGTCCGGGCCATGCACCCGGCCATGTCGTCTACTATAACCGGGCGGCGAAGTTCGCGCATGTCGGCGACGTGCTGTTCCGCGGTTCGGTCGGCCGCACCGACCTGCCGGGCGGCGACCACGCCGCGCTGATCGCCTCGATCAAGGAGAAGCTTTTGCCGTTGGGCGACGACATCGGCTTCATCTGCGGCCACGGTCCCGGCGGCCGTTTTGGTGAGGAGCGGCGAAGCAATCCGTTCCTGATCTGAAACCGCTTGCCGGAAACGAAAAAGCGCGGCCTGTGCGACCGCGCTTTTTTCCGGCAGGAAACTGCCTCCGTTAATTGGTGGTGCAGAAATGCTGTTCGCCGTCATAGCCTGTGAACGTGCCGGTACGCGCGTTGAAGCTCCGGTAGCGGTCCGAGCAGTATTCGTACCAGCCGCGGGTCCAGGGCTCCGCATAGCTTTCGGCATAGGCCACTCGCGGCTGCACGTAATAACGGCGCACCGGGGCAGGCCGGTAGTATTCATCATCATAGGCCGGGTCGTAATAGCGGGGCTGCGGGCTGGCGAGCGCACCGCCGATCAGGGCACCGGCCGCAAGGCCGAGCACGCCTGCCGCAACGGCGTCGCCGTTGCCGTGGTGCCGGCGGTGATGGCGCCATTCATCGGCACTGGCCGCGGGCAAGGTCGCAAGCGTGGTCGCAACGACCGCGGCGGACAGGATGGCAGTCTTGAAAATTCGGTTCATGTCGGTCTCCTTCGTGCCGGCCCGGGTCGTTTTCGGGGGATGCGGTCCGGCTTTAACGAAGATTAATATGGGACCGTGGCTGAACGGGGGCTGAACGAAATTTGGCCAGGCGGGTTCATCCAACCGGGCGATTCAAGCGTGCGGCAAACACCGCAGGCCAGACCGGCCCGCGTCCATTCTGTCCAGGGCCGGTTCAGCCGATCGACAGGTTGACGGCTTTCGGACCCTTGCCGCGCTTGTCCGGCTCGGTGTCGAATGTCACTTTCTGCCCATCCTCAAGACCGGGAAGACCCGACGCCTGCACGGCCGAAATATGGACGAAGACATCCTTTGCCCCGTCGTCCGGCGTGATGAAGCCGAAGCCCTTGGCGTGATTGAAGAATTTGACGGTGCCGGTCTGCGGCATGGGAAGCTCCTTTGATCCCACAAGTCCAGTCTCGGGCCGGCAAATGCCCGGACGGAAATTTGTCCTTTATTTTAGTGCCATCGGCAAGAGAAAGTTTTGCGGGTGCCGGCAAGCATCCCAGAACACAAAAGGCGCGACGAAAACCGCCGCGCCTTTATAAAATTCACGTCACACCAAAGCCTTGCAGCATCCTCACACCCGAAAGGGCGCGCGGCACGCCGCCGTTCAGGCGGCGCGGAGATTGACCGCTTTCGGACCCTTGCCCATACGGTCGGGCTCGACATCGAAGGTGACCTTCTGACCGTCGACGAGCGTGCGCAGCCCGGAAGCCTCGATCGCCGAGATGTGGACGAACACATCCTTGGCGCCGCCATCGGGCGTGATGAAGCCGAAGCCTTTGGTAGCGTTGAAGAATTTAACGGTGCCGGTCTGGGCCATTGGGGAAACTCCTTCACCCGTGTCAGTCTTGGTGGTTCCGCCCGCCGCCTGGCGCCGTGGGCAAGTCCCGGTGGTTGCTTCGGCAGTCATGCATTGGCGCATGGTAAAACCCCCCGCCGAAAACGGGGCTGTCAGAGATTCACCAGTATCGGGGAAAGGTCGTCCAAAACGTTCCGCTCTCCGGGTCGCAAATGCCCGAACACAAAATTTATCGCACGGAAACGTGATGCTTGCAAGATAGAGCCGCGGGCGGCCCCAACAGGCGCATCCCGACGCATCGCACCGATAGTCCCGGTTCTCCGCGCGGTCATCGGCCAGACGCCACCCAGGCATGGTCCAGCAAGCGGGGCCGGTGCTGTTTTGCCTTTGCGCCGGCATACCGCCTTGGTTGGCCATGCCGCCCGTTGCAAACAGGGGTTGCATTTGGCGGCGGAATGACGAGGATCGGCCGGACGCAGGCACCATTTGTGCAGGCAGGAGTTTCGAGGGAGGGAACATTCATGCGGTTTCTTGCGGCAATCTTCTCGCGGCAGGGTTTTTCCATCCTGTTCCTGTCGGCAATTCTCGCGGCCTGCACCGTCGTGGTCGATGAGGGGCCGGGGCCGCGCCCGCCACGGCCGGGCCCGCAATTCTGCACCAGGCAATATGACCCGGTCTGCGCCAGGCGCGGCGGGGACCGCCAGACCTTCGCCAACGCCTGCCTTGCCGAACGCGCCGGATACCGCATCATCCGTGAAGGCGAGTGCCGTGGCGGTGGTGGCGGCGGGGAGCAGACATTCTGTACCCGCGAATACCGCCCGGTCTGTGCCCGTCGCCATGGCGAACTGCGCACGTTCCCCAATGAATGCGAGGCCCGCGCGGCTGATTATCGGGTCGTCGATGATGGGCCGTGCTAGCGCACCGGCCTCACTGTTCGTCCGGATAGACACCATCGGCGGGGCCGACGTAGAGCTCGGCGCCGTCCTCGTTGGAGATGCGCAGGCGATCGGGGATCTGCGGCATCATCAACGTGTGAAGCAGCGTGGCGGCGCCTTGCAGGGCGGCGCGCAGGTTCGGCGCCTCCAGCGACACCCGATCGAGTGTCGCTTCGTCGGCATCGCGCGAGCGGTAGAACTCGATGACGAAGTTCAAGCACGCCTCCAGCAGATTGTCTGCGATCGACCCTAGCCTTTGGACTTGGGTTTCGTACCGGTCTCCGCCTGCTTGACCGCCGAGCCGAACGGCGAGGCCGGCTTTGCAGCCACCTTGTCCTTCTTGGGCTTGCGTGTCTCGCGGTTGCTTCGCTGTTGACCCTTGGCCATTTCTGATCCCTCGTGCGTGGGTGGTAATGTCGAGAGTGCTATCGCTCAGCCGGCCGGGTTGTCGACCGGTTCGAGATTATCTTCCGTCGTGACCCGCTCGTAGGTCTCCTGCTCGCTGCGGATGCGGTATTGCGGCGAGCCGTCCTTGACCGGCAGCCGGCTCTTGATCTGGAACAGCTCCGCGGTCTTTTGGACAAGGCCGATGCGGCTCTTCATGCGGACGGTCTGGCCGACGGTGAAGATATGCGACGGCGTATCCGTGCGCCGCGCACTCTGCTGGAAGCGGATCATGTAACGTTCTCCTGATCGTGCCGAAGCGCTGCTTCGAGTTCGGCGTGGTCGACGGCGACAAGCTGGCTGGTCGGGCTTTTCACCGTCCTTGACGGCAGATGGATGAAAGTGGCGACGCGGCGCCAGGCAAGCCACGACATGCCGTCGATCAGTTCCTCGTCGTGGTCGATGTCATAGTCGCCGGCCGGCTGCACGCCATCTAGCCCGCCAAGCACGAAAGGTGCCGCGAAATGCGCGATGGAATGAGTGGTGCGGGCAGACATTCTTGTGCCTTGAAGTTTCTTTCCGGCCTGGCCCTGAAAACGGGGCCTGCATTGCGGTATCGGGTATCGGCGATTTGAATGAGTTTTGGCGGGCCGAGAACCCCTGACGCCGCGAGGGGACCAAGCACGGCCCAAAAACGGTTCCATACCAATATTCTGAAAATGCGGCTTATTCAAGAAGATTCCGGCTTTTTGCCGCTACCAACGTAAAATTACTTTTCTATGGTTATTTGCGAAACGATGATACGGTGCCGGGCATCTCAAAAATTGTTTGAAGAAGTTCCGGAAGAGTTCCTCCGGCATTTGTGTTTATTTAGGTATGAAGGGAATAGAGTCATGAGTTCCGTAAGAACAGCGAATGTCCCGACAGTTGCAGTCGATCCTGTCGTCAAGCCGACAAAGGTCATATCGCCGCGCCTCACGATAAGAAGCGACGAGGCGGCAAGGCGAAGGATTGCCGACACCGACGGCACGGTGCGGCGGGCGCGCCAGCTTGCCGAAAGCAACCGCCTGATTTGACGCGCAAGCCATGACACTCAATTTTCCCAATCCCAGCCGGTCCTACGACGCTGCAGCCAAGCGCGTTCGTTTCGTCGGGCATGACGGCATGTTCGAAGTCCCGTTCTTTATCGAGGTTACGGCACTTTCGACGGTAAACCCGGCTGCAAGCGGAGCCGAAGCCGAATTCCTCAGTGCCTTCGACGCCAAGCGTTCGTCGATCCACGATATTGCGCGCGAAGCCTACTCGCATGGCCGCAAGAACATGTATGTGCTGACGCCGGCCGACTTTCGGTAAGTTCCCCGGGTTCGGAGGTTTGCTTCGTAGCGACCGCCGTCTGCTCTTGCACGTGCCGCAGCGATGGCCTAGATCGCGGCAGGCGGACAACACGGCAGGTTTCCCATCAACAGAGATCCGAGACAACCGGCAGGCACGCGTTACGGCTCAGGCGGACAGCCGCCGCTGGGGCTCGACCAGCACGTGCAGCGGGCGCTGCAGCTGCACCAGGCGGGGCGCCGGCAGGAAGCCGAGGCGCTTTACCGTCAGGTGCTGGCGCAAAAGGCCAACCACCCCGCTGCTGCGCATTTCCTCGGGCTTCTGCTGCACCAGACCGGGCGCAGCGCCGAGGGGCTGGCGCTGATCGAACAATCGGTGCGTCTGCAGCCGAACAATCCGGATTTCCTCAACAATCTCGGCACCGTGCTGCGCGACCTCGGCCGGGTAGCGGCCGCCGCCGATCTCTTCCGCAAGGTGGTGGCGATTCGGCCGGACCAGTTGGCGGCGCGCGACAATCTCGGCTCGTCGCTGAAGCAGCTCGGCCAATTCGAAGGCGCCGAAGATATTTATCGGGGCACGATCGGCCGCAACCCGTTCCATGTCCGCGCCCGCGTCGGGCTTGCCGAAACGCTGCAGGAAGCGGGCCGGCTGGATGAAGCACTGGCTGTTTTTCGCGAGGCGCTGACGATCCGGCCGAAGGATGCCGATCTTTTGCACGGCCTGGGCGTCGGGCTGATGGAAAAGGGCAATCTCGACGAGGCTGCGGATCTTTTCAGGCAGGCGCTGGCGGTGGACCCCGGCATGGCCAGGGCCTGGCTGATGCTCACCCAGGTCAAGCGCCAGAAGGAGCGCGACGCCGAGCTTGCCCGCATGGAGGCGGAGCACGCCAAGGCGGCGCAAGGCAGCCTGGCGCGCATGCAGCTTTCCTTCGGCCTCGGCAAGGCCAACGACGACCTCAGGGATTATGGCCGCGCTTTCGACTATTTCGCCGAAGGCAACGCGATCCGCCGCCAGGGCATCGACTACGACGCCGGCAAGACGCGCGGCGAGTTCGAGGCGATGAAGGCCGTATTCGACAAGACCTTTTTTGAAAAACACAGGCCGGGCGGGATCGCCGACGACACGCCGATCTTCGTTGTCGGCATGCCGCGATCCGGCACCACGCTGGTCGAGCAGATCATCGCCAGCCATCCGCAGGTCTATGGCGCCGGCGAGCTCAGCATATTGAAGACGGCGGTCGGTAAGCAGTTTCCGCTCAGCATGAAGGGCGGCTTTCCCTGGGGCATCGCCGACATGCCCGACAAGGCCTATGCTGAGGCCGGCCAGGCATATCTCGACATGCTGCGCGCCCGCTATCCAGGTTTTCGGCACGTCACAGACAAGATGCCCGGCAACTTCCTCTTGGTCGGCTTCATCCATATGATGCTGCCGAAGGCTAAGATCATCCATTGCGCGCGCGATGCGGCGGCGACCTGCCTGTCGATCTACAAGGTGCACTTTCGCGGCGACAGCCATCGCTACGGCTACGATCTCGACGAGCTCGCCGATTTCCACAACCTCTACACCGATATCATGGCGCACTGGCACGCCGTGCTGCCTGATGTCGTGCACGACGTTCGCTACGAGGATTTCGTCGCCGACCAGGAAGGCCAGTCGCGGGCGCTGATCGCCCATCTCGGCCTCCCATGGGACGACGCCGTGCTGTCGTTTCACCAGACCGACCGGCCGGTGCGCACGGCGTCGGCCGCGCAAGTGCGCCAGCCGATGTATCAGGGCTCGGTCGATCTGTGGAAGCGCTATGGCGACCGGCTGAAGCCGCTGCTCAATAAACTTGATCGAGGGGCGCCTACAGCTCGATGAAGGGCTGAAAACCGCCAAAGATCATGCGCTTGCCGTCGAACGGCATGGTCTCCCAGTCCGGCTTGAGGCGCGGATCGGCCATCACCTTGGCCATCACCGCATCACGATGCTGCCTGGATTCATAGACGACCCAGGAGAAGACGACGACCTCGTCTTCCTTGGCCTGCACGGCGCGCGGGAACGAGGTGAGCTCGCCATAGGGTACGTCGTCGCCAATGCATTCGACATAGGCCAACGCGCCATGCTCCTTCCAGACGGCGCCGGCCGTCTGCGCCATTTTCTTGTAGCCATCGAGATTTGCCTTGGGCACGGCCAGCACGAAACCGTCGACATAGGACATCTGACTTCCTCCATGTGATCGTTTTCCTCTCCCTTTAGAGCGGGGAGAGGTGATTTCAGACACAGCCTGTGTTGGATGTTAAGCTGCTTTCACCGGTGCGTTCATTGCCCATTCGACGCCGAACGGATCACGCATATTGCCCCAGCGGTCGCCCCAGAACATCACCTGCAACGGCACGACTGCCTCGCAACCCGCCTCGATGGCCCGCTTCCACCAGGCGTCGATGTCGTCGCTGCCGAGATGGAGCTGCATGGTGTAGCCCTGCGGCTTCACAGGGGCCATTCCATGCTCGGGATAGAAGTCGGAAAGCATCAGGGTCGAACCGTTGATGTGGAGATGGATATGCATGGTGCGGCCCTGTTCATCCGGCGGATAGGCAAAGACCTGCTCGGCACCGAAGGCCTTTTGGTAAAATTCTGCGGCTTTGAAAGCGCCGTCCAGCTGAAGGTAGGGCGTCAATCCGCCAAGCACTTTGGCGGCGGACTGGGTCTGCGGCTGATCATTCATGTCATGCTCCTCTTTGCGTCTGGTTGGCCTTTGCGAACCACAGGACGAACGGAACGGCGAAGATCCTACACGGCCGATGGTTTGGATTCGAAATGGCGCCTGCCGCGACGGCCAACTGCCACCTTTCAACCTTCGATGCGAATCCGCGGGCTGTTTTGCGCGTCGACGACGATTTCCGGCCAGCCGATATCTTTGCGCAACTCGATCGGCAATGAAAGGATGGCGCGTTCGCTGCGATAACGGGCGCGAGCCGCCGAGTAACGCGTCACGGCGTGACCTATGGATGACAGAATAGACATGATGCTTTCTCCTCGATTGGCGCCGGCATCACCGTGTCGGCGTCCCAAGGACGTGGCATGCGATCATCATCCGACAGAGCGCCGGATTTTTTTCCGCAATTTTTTAACCGCCCGCTTCGGCTACCTCCTGGAAGAAAGCTTCCGGGCTATCGATCTCGATCAGCCGCCGTTTCTCGATCAGCCAGAAGCGGTTGCCAACCGCGCGGATGAAGGAGCGGTCGTGCGAGGCAAGCAGGCAGCTCGCCTGACGTTCCAGCAATTCCGCTTCCAGCGCTTCCTGGCCATCGATATCGAGATGATTGGTCGGCTCGTCGAGCAATAGAAATTGGGATTGGCGAGCCTCAGCGCCAGCATCATCAGCCGCGCCTTCTGTCCGCCCGACAGCACGCCGATCCGGCGCTCCTGCATGTCGATGCTAACGCCGACGCCCGCGAGCAACGAGCGGGCGCGCTGCTCGCCGACATCGAATCTGCGCGAGAGCATCGCCAGCGGCGTGTCGTCGCCGCTGATGCCCGACAATGCCTGGTCGCTATAGCCGAGCACGGTCGACGGCGTCACCTTCACGCCTTGCGCCGCCGTTTGCGGCTCGACGATGGCATTCCGGATCAGGCCGATCAGCCGTGATTTGCCGACGCCGTTACGGCCGAGCAGGACAATGCGGTCGCCTTGGCAGATATGGCGCTTGCCGCTGCCGAACAGAACCGTGCCGTCAGGCATTCCGACCACCAGATCGTCGAGCGTGATCAGCACCTTGGCATGGCTGCCGCGATTGGCGAGCTTGATCGTGCCCGCTGATCTTTCGCGGTGCGCCGGCGCTGCCGCTTCTTCCAGGCGCTCTGCCCGCTGGTTGAGCTGCTTGGTCTTGACCGTCAAAAGGTCGCTGCCGGAATTGATGCCGATATTGTTGAGCTTGGCCGCTTGCCGGCGCAGCTGCTGCGCCACTTTCATGTCGCGCTGGAACTTGCGTTCGGTCGAGGCGTCGACCTCGTCCAGCGCAAGCCTCGCCCGCGAATAGGGCAGCGAAAACACCGGCGATTGTTCGGGACGCAGGAACAGCGTGCGGTTGGTCGTGGCGTCGAGGAACGCCCTGTCATGGCTGGCGATCACCACCGGCACCTCGAGCGGCAGCGCGTTCAGCCAGATCTCGAGCTGGCTGATCTTGGCGAGATCGAGGTGATTGGTCGGCTCGTCGGGAAGCAGGACGTCGGGATCGGTGACCCAGACGCGGGCGATCAGCGCCAGCCTTTGCCATCCACCGCTCAAGGCCCGCATCGGCCGCTCGCGCATCGGCTGCGGCACATCGAGTGAATCGAGGACCACATCGACGCGCCATTGTTCGCTTTCGGCCTGCTCGGCCGGCAAGACGTCGGCCACGAGTTCATGAAAGCTGCGCCCGGCGAGCGCTGCGGGGATGATTTGCTCGACATAGCCGACGCGCAGGCCACGCGTGCGGGTGATGTCGCCTGTGATGGCTTCGAACTCGCCCGTCAGGCACCTCAACAAAGTGGATTTGCCGCGACCATTGGCGGCGACGATGCCGAGCCGGTCGCCGGTGCCGATGGTGAGGTCGAGATTGGAGAAGAGCGGCGCACTCATAGTGACGCCGAGGGACTTGAGGCTGATCAGGGCCATGTCGATTTCTCTGGTCTGTCCGGAGTGATTCCGGTTGATGCACTTTGACGGTGCGCAGGCTGGCCATCAGGCTCGGCGTTGCAGCACCACGAAGGGCAGACCAAGAAAATCGAAGCGGGAGAACCCGGACCGTCTCTGGTCAGCCCTGCAAGCAAGCTCGCAGGGCAGGGACAGGGCCGCGCTGACGGTGGTGGTCGATGTGCACGCAGCCCTCCTTTCAAGACGTTCGAGTGTGGAGACTGGCTACACCAAGGGTAGGGCCGATGACAAGTGGCTAGGCTCCCCCTTCTCCCCTTGCTTGGTGGGAGAAGATGGCCGCGAAGCGGTCGGATGAGGGGCGCTCCAGCTTGGCACCGACGGCGATCCCTCCAGCACCCCTCAACCGTCTCGGCACTGCGCGCCGATCCACCTTCTCCCAGAACAAGGGGAGAAGGGAAGCTCTCTACCGTCCCGGCCGACCCGTCTTGCCCGGCCGGCGCTTTTCACGGCGGGCGTCGGCGGGGTCTTCGTAGGAGCCGATGCCGGCGCGCTGACGAACGATTGGCTTCGCGGAATCGTCGCGATCCTTCGCGCCCCCCTCTGCCCTGCCCTCTTTGCCACCACTTGGCATCTCCCCCACAAGGGGGGAGATCGGCTGTGGTTTCGCCGGCGCTTTTCCCTCGACCGGCTTCTCGGTCCGCCGCACCGTCATCTCGTCCAGTGAGTTCTTCCTGAACAGCGGCTTGGTCGGTTCACCCGGTATACCGAAATCCGAACCGTGCGCTTCCTGCGCCGACTGTTTCTTGAACAGCGAACGGGAGACCGCGCCTGACGGCGTCGGCATGTCGGTGCCAGGTCCCATATCGTCCAGCGAAGGTTTCGCGAACAGCGGCTTCTTGACCGGCACGGCGCCGTCTGCGCCCATTTCGTCGAGCTCCGGCTTGCGGAAGAGGTTGGGCCGGGCAGCCTTGGCCGCCCCTTCGGCGGCATGTGCCTCGTCGAGCTTGCGGAAACGCTCCTGTTCCTCTGCTGTACGATGTTTGGCCACGCCCTTGTTGTGCTTGCCCTTTTCGCGGCCCGAAACCGGGCTTTCCATGTCGGCATATTTGGCCAGCGGGTCGTCCGAGATGGACAGCTCCATCTCGCGCAGCCGCTTGATTTCGTCGCGGATGCGGGCCGCCTTCTCGAAATCGAGATTGGCGGCGGCGTCGCGCATCTGTTTGTCCAGGGCGTCGAGATGCGCCTTCAGATTGTTGCCCATCATGGCGCCGGCGCTGTCGGTGAACTGCGAAATGTCGGCGCGGACATGGTCCTTCTCGTAGACTGAATCCAGGATGTCCGAAATGCGCGACTTGACCGATTCCGGGGTGATGCCGTTGGCCGCGTTCCACTCCATCTGCTTTTCGCGACGGCGGTTGGTCTCGGCCATCGCCCGCTCCATCGAGCCGGTGATCTGGTCGGCATAGAGGATGACCTTGCCGTCGACGTTTCTGGCGGCGCGGCCGATGGTCTGGATCAGCGATGTCTCGGAGCGCAGGAAGCCTTCCTTGTCGGCGTCGAGAATGGCGACGAAGCCGCATTCGGGAATGTCGAGGCCCTCGCGCAACAGGTTGATGCCGACCAGCACGTCGAAGGCGCCAAGGCGCAGGTCGCGCAGGATCTCGATGCGCTCCAGCGTGTCGATGTCGGAGTGCATGTAGCGGACGCGAATGCCTTGCTCATGCAGATATTCGGTCAAATCCTCGGCCATGCGCTTGGTGAGCACAGTGACCAGCGTGCGGTAGCCGGCCCTCGTGGTTTCGCGGATTTCGCCGACTACGTCGTCGACCTGTGTCTTGGCCGGGCGCACTTCGACCGGCGGGTCGATCAGGCCGGTCGGGCGGATGACCTGCTCGGCGAAGACGCCGCCGGACTGCTCCATCTCCCAGGCGCCGGGCGTCGCCGAAACCGCGACGGAAAGCGGCCGCATGGCGTCCCACTCCTCGAAGCGCAGCGGCCGGTTGTCCATGCAGGACGGCAGGCGGAAACCATACTCGGCCAGCGTCGCCTTACGGCGAAAGTCGCCGCGATACATGCCGCCGATCTGCGGTATGGTGACATGGCTTTCATCGATGAAGACCAGCGCATTGTCGGGAATGTATTCGAACAAGGTCGGCGGCGGATCGCCCGGCTTGCGGCCGGTCAGATAACGCGAGTAATTCTCGATGCCGGCGCAGGAACCGGTCGCCTCCAGCATCTCCAGGTCGAAGCGGGTGCGCTGCTCAAGCCGCTGCGCCTCAAGCAGGCGGCCAGCCTTTTCAAGCTCTTGCAGCCGATATTTAAGTTCTTCCTTGATCGACTTGATGGCCTGGTTCAAGGTCGGGCGCGGCGTCACATAATGCGAATTGGCGTAGATCTTGACGCTCTTCAACTCGCCGGTCTGCTGGCCGGTCAGCGGATCGAATTCGGTGATCGCCTCGATCTCGTCGCCGAACAGCGAGATGCGCCAGGCGCGGTCCTCAAGGTGGGCCGGGAAGATCTCGATCGTATCGCCGCGCACCCGGAACGAGCCGCGGACGAAGTTGATGTCCTGGCGCTTGTATTGCTGGGCGACGAGGTCGGCGAGCAGCGCGCGCTGGTCGAGCCGGTCGCCGATCTGCATCTGGAAGGTCATCGCCGTATAGGTCTCGACCGAGCCGATACCGTAGATGCAGGACACCGAGGCGACGATGATGACGTCGTCGCGCTCGAGCAGCGAGCGCGTCGCCGAATGGCGCATGCGGTCGATCTGCTCGTTGATCGAGGATTCCTTCTCGATGTAGGTGTCGGTCCGGGGCACATAGGCCTCGGGCTGGTAGTAGTCGTAGTAGGAGACGAAATACTCGACGGCGTTTTCCGGGAAGAATTTCTTGAACTCGGAATAGAGCTGCGCGGCCAGCGTCTTGTTGGGCGCCAGGATCAGAGCAGGGCGTTGCGTCTCCTCGATCACCTTGGCCATGGTGAAGGTCTTGCCCGAGCCGGTGACGCCGAGCAGCACCTGGGTGCGGTCGTTGCTGTTGACGCCCTCGACGAGATCCTTGATCGCGGTCGGCTGGTCGCCGGCCGGCTCGAAATCCGAGACCATCCTGATGGCGATGCCACCTTCGGACTTCTCCGGCCGGGCAGGGCGGTGCGGCGTCCACAGCACGCCGTCCTTGTGCAGCGGATTGCCGGATTCGATCAGCGCCGACAGCGCTGCGACGGTGGCGGTGACGCCGCCCGAGGCCATGGTCTCGGCGTCCTCCAGCGAAATGTCGAGGCCGGCGACAGGGTTGAGACCGGCCGCAGTGCGCTCCCGCGCCGAAGCCGCGCCGCCCATCGAGGTGCCGCGTGCCGTCCGGCCGGGGGAAGAGGAGCGCTCGGGGATTTTCTTCGCCGGTTTCGGCGATTTGCCGCCGACTTTGCCGGAAACGCGCCCTTCCTTCTCGGCTTCCTGCTCGATCTGCTCGGCCCAGTCGGCGATCGAGCCGGTCAGCGCCGCGCCGGTGAACTCGGCCTGCGGCGCCTCGGCAAAGCCGCCCTTGTACAGGGGCTCCGAGGCATCGAGGAAATCGGTCAGCGGACTGCGCCGCTTGGGCGGCGAAGCGCGCTCGTCATTCGCCGGCGGCGGCGTTTTCTTGTCGGAGAGTCTGGCCATGGCCCGAATATGGGAGGTATCGGCCAAAATGGAAAGAGCGGAGTGGCGGGTGGCGCGAGGGGCAATTTGGCTGCTGACAGCAGGCTGTCAGGAATAGCGTCGACGCACTCCCTCAATTGAACCAAAGCGCGAACGTCAGAAACCCGGCGCCGCCGAACTGGCGCTGGATCTCGTTGAACTCCTCGCTGGTGAGAATCTTGCCGTGTTCGAGATAGGGCGCGATGGCCGGCCCGGTGATCGACAGCACCAGGTCGAAGGTTTTTGGCTCATCAAAGAAGCGCTTCATGTTGATGCCTTTGTCGGCGATGCGGAAATGCGGCAGCAAGGTGCGGCCTTCCAGAAGATCCTCGGCCATATCAAGGGCGGCGAGCCAGGCCTGCACCTGCTCCTCGCCGACTTCGAGGCCGGTCAGCGGGTTGGCGCCTTTCTGCTGCGGCCCGGGCAGCCATTCGCGGTCATTGTCGGTTTCGGCGCGGATGGCTTTCCAGTCCTCGCGCGACAGTCGGATCATCTCCATCAGATGGCGGCGCGCCGCTTGCCGGCGCTCAGGCTCGACCACTTGCCAGTTGATGAGATGCACCAGGGAGATGAAGTCGGCGAGGCGCCATTCGGACGATAGGATGCCGCCATTCATGCCACCGTCCAGCGGCACGAGCGTATCCTGCAGCGGCAGTTTTGCGCGCGGGAACAGCATGTGGAAGGAGCCGTCGAAGGTGTTTTTGAAATCATGCGCCAGCCAGAAGTCGGCCTGCGCCATCAGGAACTCGGCATAGCCCTGCAGCCAATAGCCGTCGGCGCGGTCGAAGCGGAAGGTGAGGGCTGGTGCGGCCGCGGGAGGCGCACCCCGGCCCCGCGACAGAGACCCCAATAAAGCGGCGGGACTTTAGTCCCGCGCGAGCTGGCCATGGTGGTTGTATAGAATG
>NZ_JAMYRR010000032.1:0-57409 GCF_040321535.1 Mesorhizobium sp. M0340
AGAACGCGTGGAGGCAGGCGTTGGGGCTGTATCGAAGCCTGTTCGACACGAAGCCGGACCTCATTGTGGCCGACCGGAATCCGGGCTACCGTTCGACCCAGCTTGCCATGGAGCTTGCCCGTGAGACCGCGGCGAGGTTTGTGCAGGTCCAGCACCATCACGCGCATCTCGCCTCGTGCCTTGCCCAGCACGGCCGCGCAATCGACGCACCGCCGGTGCTGGGCATTATCCTCGACGGTCTCGGATACGGCGATGACGGCACGATCTGGGGCGGCGAGTTCCTGCTCGGCGGCTATCGAGGGTTCCGGAGGCTGGCATACTTCGAGCCGGTCGCCATGCCCGGCGGCGACAAGGCCAGCCTCGAGCCGTGGCGCAATGCCTATGCGCATCTGCGGGCGGCTTTCGGTCCGGATTTCCTGGCCAAGCTTCCTGCCGATCGGCCCTTCGTCCCCGCCTTGGCCGAAAAGCCGCTTCGGGTGCTGGACCGGATGATCGAGAGGGGCGTCAATGCTCCGCTTGCCTCCTCGGCGGGGCGGCTTTTCGATGCCTGCGCGGCAGTCCTCGGCATCTGTTTGGAGCGCCAGAGCTACGAGGGGCAAGCCGGCATGGAGATGGAGGCGCTCGCCAGCCCGTTCATGGATGCGGCCGAGGCTTGGCCAGCAACCTCGCGGAAGGGACCGGTTATCTCCTGGAAAGGTCTGTGGGAAGCGCTTCTTTGTGATCAGGCTTTGGGCGCCGAAACCGGGCTGATTGCTGCGCGCTTCCACAGGACGCTGATAGAGATCATCTCGCGGAAGGCCATCGGACTCACTAACGAAAACGGCGTCGGCACGGTCGCACTGTCCGGTGGCGCTTTCCAGAATCGGCTGCTGCTCAAAGGCGTACTTGCCGAGCTCACAGTCGCAGGATTGGAGGGGCTGGCGCACGTAAGCATTCCCGCAAACGACGGCGGTCTGGCGCTCGGCCAGGCAACGATCGGCCTAGCCCTTTCGCATTGAGACCAATCGTTGAAGAAAAAATATCAGCATCGTCCAAATAAGGCGCTGCGCATTGTGACGTGCGGCGGCCAGCTTTGCGCATTTCGTCCGGGCCGTGAGTGGCTGATCGCGTATGGCCGGGTAAAAGGACTAGCCAGGAATGATGCTCCGAGGGAATCGTCGAGGACGGGTACGCAGCCAAGGATCGTGTCGCTTGGCAGTTAATGGGGCTCTGCCTCACTTTGTGTGGTTCATTCGCCGTTGGCGAGGGATGCCGCTATGTGCGGGCATGCGAACGAAAACAAAATGGTCCCCCGGCCCAGGGGCTAAAATACGGGGTGTCGCGCTCACTGATGATGACAGTTGGCTTGTTTCCGCTGCCGGACCGGCGTTCGGCATTTTGCCCAGATTGCGGACGACGGACCCGAAGTCGGCATGGCTGGTCCAACCGCAGCCTTCAGAATCTGCCGGTCCAGGGCAAGACCGTGACGGTGAAGCCTCGGTTGAGCCGCTGGCGGTGCGCACATCAGAAATGTGAACGACAAACATTCACCGACCGTCTGCCGACGATTGCTTCCCCTTGGAGGGTCGCGGAGATTGTCGGTCTGCTCGGCCATAGCACCGGCGGCCGTCCCGGCGAGCGCTTGATGCGACGGCTCGGCATGCCGGTCTGCGACGACACTATCCTGTGGCAGCTGAAGCGAGATGCCGCGGTCGCTCACAGCAACTCCACCATTCGGGTCGTTGGCATCGATGACTGGAGCTGGCGGCGATCATGGCGCTACGGCACGATGATCGTGGACCTGGAGCGCCATTCGGTTGTCGACATCCTGGATGACAGAAGCGTGGCGAGTGCGTCGCAATGGCTAGAGCGGCACCCTTCCGTCGAGATCGTGAGCCGAGACCGATGCGGGCTCTATGCGCAAGCTGTTCGCGAGGGTGCACCGCAAGCGCGCCAGGTGGCTGATCGGTTCCATCTCATGTAGAATCTGCGGGTCGCAATCGAGGAGCAGATGAGCCTTTCGGGCCGCGCCACGGGGCCTGCATTGCTGCCCGATAAGGGTATCGGGAGCGCGCAAGTCGATCTGATGCAGGATGATCCGCACGTTGACGCAACGCATCGGCGCCGGGTGCGCCACGCTCATCGACAATCGCGGCAGACGGTGTTCGAAATGGTTCACGCCTTGCGCAAGGAAAGGGCTGTCCTGTTCCGAGATCGCCCGTCGTACCGGCTACGGCCGGCGCAGCATCGCCAAATGGCTGAATTTCGACACGCCACCCGACCGACGCAGGGCCGCGTCGAGCCGACGTCACCCTTATATTTCGAGGCGTTTCTTAGCCAGTCCTGGAGAGACGGCAATCGCTGCGGACGACACCTGTTCCACGATATCAAACAGCGCGGCTACACGGGCAGTTTCTCGAATCTGGAGCGGCTTCTCCCAAGCTGGCGCCGCGCCGAGAGGACGGGCGAGGACAGTGCGTCGCCTGCTTCGATCATACGCCATCAACCAGCCCGCGATGCTGTCCCCATCCAGGATCCGGCGACCGGCCATGTGATCTCGCCGGTAGTCGCCGCGGCCCTCTGCATGAAGGCCCGGGGTATGCTGACGATCATTCAGGCGAGAAAGGTCGACGTCCTGAAGCAAGGATCACATGAGTTTGCCACGATGCGCAGGCTTGCCATGCGCTTCCGCGGCATTTTGCGGGGCCTGTGAATTGGACAAGCTCGACACTTGGATCGAGGATGCCGTCAACTCCGGGCTCGTCGCCATCACGCGTTTCGCTCGGGTCCTACGCCGTGACGTTGACGCCGTTCGCAATGCCATTGAATTACGGTGGAGCAACGGCCAGGCGGAAGGGCAGATCAACCGCCTGAAGACGATCAAGCGTGCGATGTACGGCAGAGCGGGCTCCGAACTCCTTAGGGCACGCATGCTGCCACTCAACCGGCCTGATCACCACACAAAGTGAGGAAGAACCTGGTTAAGTGCAAAGCGACAATTGCCTCGACGGCGGGTCCCGGCAGGTTTATGCTGCCCAATGTTACCGCAATCCGGAATGGCGATTGAGTACCTTCACGAGTGAAGGGATTCCCGCGGTCTTAGAGATGAGTTGTCGAATGGCGCGAAGTCGCACAGAATCGTGTGTTTGATATCGATCAGGATCGCGAGCTATTTCAGGCGCAGAGAGGTGTTGCGCCCGATGCACAAGTTGCTCCCGGTCCAACGGAAGTGAATGGGGTGGAACTGCTTTGTTGGCCAAATTGTTGACGGAACGTCCGGCGCCCATTGTTGCTACATGTCTGGATTCTTGGGGCGTTTTGGATGATGCAATCCACCATCTCACTCCAAAGGGCAGTGGAATCTGGAACAATGTCGCTTTTGTACGCACGACATCCTTCGTGCCCGATTGACATATCGTCTTTAACTCTGCTTCTCTTTTTGGGTCCCTGTTGATATCGAGGCGAGCCCAAACAGGACAATTTTTGCAATCGGCGAACCGCCGACGAAAGCTCATCGCGCATTTCATGAAGGGCAGGGGAAAAATACCATCGTCCTGACGTCTGACGCAGAGCTGGCTGCTCGGCAGAATGCAGGGCGCCGATTCGTTTTGGCTCCACCTATCACTCGGTCTTGGTCTGTAAACAAGACATATGACCAACTTCTGGTCAGCGAAGTCGTGGACAAGCCGCTTCGGCTCTCATGGATTACCAGTAACATCGCCCTGCTTAAAGGGCATCGATATCGGCTGGCGTTTCTGGAACGGCTGAGAGAGGAGCTCGATTTTGACCTGTTCGGCCGAGGTTTTCGGCTGATTGGAGATAAATGGAACGCACTCGCACCTTACCGTTACAGTATAGCTTTCGAGAATACTCGTGCTGATTACTATTTCACAGAGAAGCTTATGGACTGCTTCGTTGCTGAAACAATGCCGATCTATTACGGCAGCCCGGCAATCACGAGGTTCTTCCCTTCGGACTCAATGGTTCTGATTGACCCAGAGGACAAGAACGTAATCCAAAAAATTCAAGAAATCATCAACTCGGACCTCTGGAAGGAGCGTCGCGGCGCAATACGAGAGGCGAAGCGGTTGGTCCTCGAGAAATACAATACGTTTGCTTATCTCGCGGGCTTCATCGAAAGCGTTCAGGATAAACCCTTACCGCCAGAAATTATACACATCGATTCGCCTGAGGTCGATTTTGGAATAGACGAATGAAGTACTCCAACGCTCGCTTCGCGTGCCCGGCGGTTGGTGGTCTGGCGAGATCGGTACGGAAAGCTCGGCGGAGAATGCCTACTGCGCAGAACGGCCGGTACGGGCGCACGAGGTCATGCGCCCCCGGCTGCCGCTGATCAGACGAACTGGGGAAGGCCAGGAACTGAATTGAGGACCTCGTCCACGAGTTCGTCGCCGACACGTTCCTTGGTGAAGGCGATCGTCTCGTTGGCGAGGCCGGCGATCTTTGCCATGCTGAGACCCTCACTCATCAATTGCTGGCCGAGCCCCATAAGGCCGCCACCCTCTGGGTCGTCGCCATGATACTTCGCTACTAATTCCGAAGCTCCCGGAATGGCCGCGATCATGCGGGCAACGGGACCGTCGGCCGCGTGGCTTTGCAGGAAACCCAGCATTAACCCAACGGCCTTCTCTGCGAGAGCCGGGCCGATGCCGGCACCAGTGGCGATGCGCGGTAAGAATTCTTCCATGCAGGGTCTCTCTCTCTTTACACGGGGCCGGTCCGGCGCCCAGCGCCCTTGGCCGAACCACAATTGAACTCCACAAAAATAGGCCGAGCGGAAGTGCTATTGCGCGTAAAACCGCCTCTGTCAACGCAAGCTGCGTCGGACGTGCGTATTTCGCAAAAACGAGACAGTCGTTCCGCTAAATCGCGGACAGCAGTTTCACTAATTCGCGGACAGCAGGATGGGGTCGGCGCTCGGTTGCCTGGTTGAAGTCATTTGCGATTGATTTCGCCGTTTTCGGCGCCGGTCAAGGGCGGCGGTGTTTTTTGCTTTCTCATGCTCGCCGATCATGGCGTGCCACTGGGCGATCGGCAGTTGGGCGGTGATCAGCGTTGATTTCCGGCGATAGCGTTCCTCGAAGATTTCCAGCAGATCGAGACGCTGCTGGTCGGTCAGGCTGTGGGTGCCCCAGTCGTCAAGGATGAGCAGTTGCACCCGAGCCAGCTTGTCGATGAGACGGGGAAAGCGGCCGTCGCGACGCGCCAGGGCGAGATCTTCGAACAGACGCGGCATGCGCAGGTAGAGCACGGAATGATTCGAGCCGGGCGGCCTGACGTCCGAAGGCGCAGGCCAGCCAAGTCTTTCCGGTGCCGGTCTGCCCGGTGATGACGAGGTTTTCATGCGCCTTCAGCCAGGCGCCTTGGGCCAGCTGTCGCTTGGCACTTAATTGGGGTCTCCCTCACTTTGTGTGGTTCATCTGCTGTTAGTGGCGCTGTCGCTATGGACGGGCATGCGAACGAAAACGAAATGGTCGCCCGGCCCAGGGGGTGACATCGCCACTGCGGTCCTTCGACCAAGTCGATTCAATTCTGAATTTCGGCCTTTAGATGTTTGTAGCGATTGAATCAGCGACCAAGATCCGGGCAATCGCGGTTATGGTGACCGCGAGCCACTAAGCTTGTGCCGTACCCTTACAATGATTCATCAAGGCGTTTACCTCGGCAATCACGAGATCCGGCGTGATGTCGAACTTGCATCGGACTTTGACCGGACAATGCCGCACTTGGTCCAGACCACACCCGCGACATTCAATAACACTCATAAGCATGCTGACCAGGGGACCTCGAAACCCCCAAATCTCCGGTAGATGTGACGCCGTGAAAATGCCGATAGTAGGGCGGCCAAGCTGGGCAGCGACATGCCCGGTGCCTGAATTGTTCGAAACGACGAGCGCGGCCGAATTCACGAGATAATTGAATTCCAATTCCGACAAGTCGACAGCCGTCCGAATGTTCGCGGCTCCACGATCCCGAGCTATGTTCGCAACCTCCTCAAGCGCTTCCAGGCATTCGCCACGGGCAACGAGGACCACCTCACCACGGGTCGAAAGAGCAGCGACAACTTTGCCAAAACTTTCAATCGGCCAATCTCGCAGGCTGGAATTGGAGAACGGAGCCACGACAATCGGGGCATTGCCTGTAGTCGAATTCTGTGGGTGACCCGCTCCGCTTTCGAAATAGGCAGCTGCCTTTGCGACCAGAAAGAGGAGGATTTCTGACACATGCTGGAGACGCACCTGCTTGCGGTCAATGAACCAATCAAGCCATCTACGAGGGATTTTGTTAGCAAGCCCTATTTTTTGGACCAGCTTGTAGAGGATGGTTCTGCGCAGTTTCAGATTGAATGGCGCTATCGCAATATCGATCTGATGCATGCTGTACGGATCAACTATCGCCGCACGGTGCCTGGCGGGGACTTCAAGCAAGATGGGCCTTGTTTCTTCCGGAACACGCATATCAATGGCAAGATCAAACTCGCCGGTCAGCAGCGGCCTTATGTCGGCGGCTTTTTTGCGCGTTTTGACTTTTGGGTTGCGAGGAAAAAAGTCAAAAGCAATGTGATCGTCGGCGAGGTCGAACTGTTTTGCAGTAGCGATGTTCCAGCTTCCCACCACCAGCGTAATGTGGGCATGCGCAAAACGCTGACGAAGGTCCTTTAGGGGCCCTAGAGACATCCAAAAGTCGCCGACATGATCAAGCTTGAGGACCAAAATTCTCATCCTTGCGCTTGACTGTTCCGGCTCTTCCCAGCTGCGGTATATAATTTGATTGCGGTCGTGCTTTGTAAAATATGCCATTGCCATTCCGAAGATTATACGGTCAACACTGATAGCCAGTGACGCGTGTGTAGGGTTGGAGTGCTCCCCACTTGTCCGCGTCTCCGCAAGAATTCTGCCATCAGATCCAAGCCGCGCTCCAGCAGGAGCTGTCGGGCGAAGTCTGCATCTCTAGCGGTGGTAGCGCGCCAAGAAGCCAGCTATGTCCCGACCCGCAATGTGAAGGGCTTCGTCACGGTCTTGCATGCAGTGAGTTCGAGAAACGCCGAGTAGACGGCGATCGCCAAGCCGCCGTCCCCAGATCTCGAGCATAACGGCAGTGGCCTCGCTCTTTGGTCGATGCTGATCCTGAATGAGACCGTCGCCGCCGGCGACGACATCGCCGGCCGGATTGACCGTCTCCGGCACGCCCTGTCGCTGTGGTCCCGCATCATGGTGGTTAACAAAGGACCCGCCGCAGGCGCTTTTTTCTGCGCGTCCGGGTCGTCCAACATGAAGTGGACGAATCAACCCTGTGATGAAGTCGACCGCCAGCCCCCCGGGAGCGGGCCGGCGGCGTCGATGAACACATTTATTCGCCGAGCTTGGATAGCGGCATCGCTATCACGCTGAGAGCCTGTTATGCTGGTCCAGCGTTTGATCGCAATCTTGATCCGTGCGAGCAGCTTGTGAGGGATGCAACCGAACGAGGCGCTGCTCCCACAGTCGTCGCAGGCCCTCCATCACAGCGTCACGCTTAGCCTGATCCGGCGCAATTGTATTGAGGAGATCTCCCAACATGGCTTCGCCCTCAATCCGCATCAGCAGATTAAACAAGTCGTGTGAAATTCGCACACTGTCACTGTTGAAGTGGGTCGTGCTGATCTCGCAGTGAGTTTCCCGACGATCTGGCGCTTTGTAAGCGCGGGTTTGATGGAGGGACACATAGGGCGGCAACGAAACCGCAAGCGCAGTCCAATCCTGCAGCGTTGCAGCCCGCTTTTTTACCAGGAAGGGCCCGACCACAAGTCCATCCAGCTCTGTCGTCAGAAAGGTGGCAATCGCGTCTGCAACCGAATCCACGATCGGTTCGGCATTGTTGTTAAAGGACGTATTGAGCAGAATTGGAGTGCCTGTGCGCTTCTTGAACGCATTGATGACCTCCCAGTACGCGGGATTGGCGTTGTGCGATACTGTTTGCAGGCGAGCGGTACCGTCGACGTGCGTGATGGCACCGAGCAAGGCGCGCTTTGAGTCACGCACGCGAACGACGAAATTCATGAATGGAAATTCGTGCCTACCGTCCGGGAGGTCGAAAAATTCGCTCGCATCCTCCTCCAGCACAGATGGCGCGAAGGGCCGATAGCCTTCGCGCTTCTTGACCATCGCATTGATCCGGTCCTTGTTTGCGGCGGGCCGAGGGTCGGCAAGAATGCTGCGGTTGCCCAGCGCACGTGGCCCAAACTCCGAACGACCCTGCACCCAGCCGATCACGGCGCCGTTGGCGATCCAGTCGGCTGCACTGCTTGCCACGTCATCAGAGCGTTCAACCTCGAGATGTCCGGCCCATGCATTCAGTTCCTGTTGCACGGCGCGCTCGCTCCCGAGATCAGGACCCCAATAGACCTCCTGCAGTCGCTCACACGGCGCGGGGCGGCCCATCTCGTTAGAGACTATCAGCGCAGCTCCCAATGCGCAGCCAGCGTCGTGAGACGCGGGTTGCACGAAGATGTCTTCGAAAAGCCCTGAATACAGCAGCTTACCGTTCATCGTACAGTTGTGGGCCACCCCCCCCGCCAGGCACAACCGCTTCATGCCGGTGGCCTCACGGTGATGCCGGAGAATGTGGAACACGATCCGCTCAAGCGCTTCCTGCAGTGACGCACTCACATCTCGATGCTGCTGGGTGAAGGGCATTCCCTTTCGCCTGACCTCGATATTGCGGAGCAACGCCGGACCGATGCGGTCGAGGTGAACACGGTAGCCACCGCCGTTGGCGGAGAGCTCGTAGAACTGCTCGAAGAGCTCGCGATAGGGAGCGGGGTCGCCGTAGGGCGCGAGTCCCATTACCTTATACTCGTCGAACAAGCCGTAGCCGAGATAGCGGATCGTCTCGAGATAAAACAGCCCAAGAGAATTGTTCTCGGGGAAAGCCTCGAGTTGCGTAATTTCTGTGCCAGACCCTACCGCCAAGAGGCCCGATAGGAAATCACCAGAGCCATCAATCGCTAGAATGAGACTTTGTTCGAAGCCCGACATTGCAAAGGCGCTCACGGCGTGCGCCTGATGATGACTTACGAATGAAATACGCGAACTGTCCAACTTAGTGCCGAACTCACGCGTTAACAGATCCTGCACCAACGTTTTAGCATCCAACGGAATGGAGAGAATGTCCGGGTGGGATGCGGACATACCTTCAAGCATGGCGTTGGCATAGGGCTCGCTGGCGTAGAGCGCGACACGATCAATGTCGTTGAGCTGAACCCCCGCCGCTGACAGACAGTATTGAATCGAACGAATTGGGAGCTTGTTGGAGTGTTTCATCCGATTGAGGCGTTCCTCTTCGACGGCTGCTATCACCCGTCCGTCTCGGACGAGCACCGCGGCGCCATCGTGCATAAAGGCGTTCCGAAGCTCGAATCGGTTTTCATGGACTTGGTCAAGTCCGCCGCTAATTCCTAGACACAGCATTTCTTTCTCCACATAGTGACGGGCAAGCCAAATTGGCCTGCCTCCGTTTCCAACTAAATAGGCCGCATTGTCGCTTGCAGCTGCAACCGCCTGTCAGGCATCACCGGCATCAAAGAACGCCTCATAAGGGGTCCGCCTGAATCAACATGAGATGCTTCGATCGTGGCGCCTGCCGTTCCATGACGCCGAGAGCTTGGCTGGATCACCGCGCCGTGAACTGGCCCGATTTCATTCCCCGAAAGACCGTCGCACAGCGAGTGACACGTGCTGCACTGTCCACCTGCTTCCCGGTCGCACATCCGATAACGCCTTCGGCTGTGCAGGAGGCCGCATCGCGTCATGCGTCGGCCAAACATGGCACCGACTGGAAGCACGGCAATACCGCGTAGATGTAAAGTGCGCTGATGTTGTATGGTAGCGCTGCCGGCCGGGTCTCCAATCCGCTGCCCAGACGAGCCGACCGGATCTGCCTGCGGCAATAAGCCCGCCCACAAGCAGAATCGCGCTGGGCAGCGGGCTCGCCTGCAAGACTTCGCAGCTCAGGAACATTGGGGACGACTAGCGTCGAACCGCCGACATGGTCGGCCAGTTGCAACTCACTTCTCGGCACGACCTCCACTGCACGTCAGGGCGCATGGAAGATTTTCTCCTTGGATGGGTGATCGGTGCGGACGTGCTTTTGTCCATGCAAGATTTCCGAAGAGTTATGAAATCGTTTGTTTCGATCAAAGTCATCCACGCTATGAATAGCTGACGGACATGCGCTTCAAAGGGCTTCAGGCTTCCTGGATGGCTACTCCGATTTGAAGCGCGTGGCATTCCATGCGCTCTGTCACAACATTTCAGCAAAGGGTATGAGAGCAAACCCACACTTCTTTTTCGAAATTCGCTTCGAGCATTCGGGATGAGGTGCTGGGCGATTCACGCAGTCCACGGATCGAAGAGCTCTATTCCGAAGCCTTCGAAATCCTTCATATTACGCGTTGCCAGAGTGAGCTCCTGGGCAATCGCTGTGGCTGCGATCAATCCGTCCATTGACGTCAGCCCGCGGCCGCGGCGCTTCGCAAGACCCATCAGATCGCCCCAGGCCAGAGCAACCGGCTCGTCGACGGGGAGGACTCTCTGCTCGAAACGCTGAGGCAGGTCTCGGGCAAGCCATTCGGCCAGCGCCTCACGCTTCCGACCCTCGCCCATGAGAGCAACGCCGCGCCGGATTTCCGCGATCGACACCACGCTGATGAACGAGCGATCCTCGTCGAGCTTGTCCAGCCATTCCAGAACGCGTGCGTCCGGCGCCGGCCTTGTCACCTCGGACAGGACATTCGTGTCCAGCAGTAGCCTCACAGCGGCAGATCACGCGGTTCATCGCGTTGACGCTCAAGGTCGAGTTCCGCGCCGCGTAGCGGCGACTCCAGCAGAAACTCCGCAAGCGTACCCTTGCGCACCGTCTTGCGTTGCCATTCCTCGGCGGAGACGACAACGACGCTTGGCCTACCGTTGCGCGTGATCGTTTGCGGCGCCGCCTGCGCACGCTCGATGACTTCCGACAGCCGCGCCTTGGCCCGAGCGACGGTCCAGTTGGCATCCTCTTTTGGAGCAGACTGCATTCTGGCCTCCGTGACCATTGTGACTACGGTGACTATATAAAAATGCATAGTGACCGCAACAGGGGAGGGGGACTTTTTTCTAGAGCCCGGACGCCTTGGTGAGATGTTGTCGCAAAAGTTGAGTTCTGCGACGGTGCAAAAGTCAGTTGCAAAATCGTCGCGACAAAGGCTCGGCAGCTCCCCGAAGTAGCCATTTCAGATTGCTTGCAGGTGCGGATAAAGTCCTTTATGCATCGGCACATGATCAAGTCCGCGCCCATCGCTGCAATCTATTATGCGACGCTTCCATAAGGAGCGGCGCGTTTCGATCATGCCTTGAAACAAGCCGCCGTCAGGCGGCTTGTTCATTGAGAGGACCCCCTGGCGGCAATACCAGGAGGATTCCCTATGGCACTTCCCGATTTATCAACCGGTCATTCCGAACCATGTTCGGCCGCTTTGAAGACGCTCATTGAGCGCGGCTATGTAAATCAAGGGACCGACCTGCCGGGTGTCGATGCCGCCTTTGAAGCAGGCGTCGTACCCGCTTACGCTGGTTTCGATGCGACGGCTGACAGTCTTCATGTCGGCCATCTTCTTCTGATCATGGCGCTTCGTCATCTTCAGCAGACTGGCCATAAACCCATCGTTCTCATTGGGGGTGGGACCACCCGCATCGGCGATCCCAGCTTCCGTTCGGAGGCGCGGCCGATGCTGACGGACGACCGGATCGCCGCCAACATTGAAGGGATCAGAAAGGTCTTTGACCGTCTCCTTGTCTTCGGAGACGGCCCGACGGATGCCGTGATGGTGAACAATGCCGACTGGCTGGACAGCATTCGTTGGATCGACATGCTGAGAGACGTCGGCAGGCATTTCTCCGTCAATCGGATGCTCTCTTTCGACAGTGTGAAGTCGCGGCTGGAAAAGCAGGAGAACCTGAGCTTCTTAGAATTCAACTACATGATCCTCCAAGCGTTCGACTTCCTTGAGCTATCCCGCCGGACCGGTTGCCGTCTGCAGATGGGTGGAGCCGACCAGTGGGGGAACATCATCAATGGCATCGACTTGATACGGCGGACGGATGGAAAGGAAGTCTTCGGAGTGACTACGCCGCTTCTGACGACTTCTTCAGGTGTCAAGATGGGTAAGACGGCTGCCGGAGCTGTGTGGCTCAACGAAGATCGCCTTTCGCCATACGATTACTGGCAATTCTGGCGTAACACGGAAGACGCTGATGTCGTTCGGTTCCTGAAGCTTTTCACCGATCTGCCGATGGACGAGATCGAGCGATTTGGACAGGCTGAAGGAACCGAGCTAAACGCCGTCAAAGAACGTCTGGCCAACGAAGCTACGGCCCTGGCACATGGAACTAACGCCGCCAAACAGGCGGAGGCCACGGCTAGCCAAGCATTTGGGCAGGGCGAAGCCGCAGAGGGGCTACCGACGCTTCATCTAAATGACGCCGAGGGCTTGGCCGGAGTAGCCCTTGTGGATTTGCTGGTACGCGCCGGATTGACCTCCTCCAAAGGGGAAGCGCGAAGGGCGATCTCGGGACGAGGTGTGCGGATCAACGGCAACTTCGTCGAGATTGATACAATGATATCGTCCCAAGACCTCCCGATCCGGCTTTCGCTCGGCCGGAAGCGCCACACTGTTGTAAAGTAGGGTTTCAGCAAATGCTGTCGCAGAAATTCTGCCCGCTTAGCGGGGTGGGTTCAACTGATCCCTGCAACACACTCCGCGAACTTTTCAGCTGGGGTTTGATAAAGCAAGGTCTTTCGCGGCCTCTCATTGAGCTGCCGTGCGATCGCGCTGAGCTTAGTCTGGCTGTGCAGGGATAGATCGGTTCCGCGCGGCAGATATTGGCGCAGTAATCGGTTGGTGTTTTTCGTTGGAGCCGCGCTGCCACGGCGACCGCGGATCACAGAAGTAGACCTCGACGTCGGAGGCCAAGGTCAGGCGCTGGTGATCGGCGAGCTCTTTACCTCGGTCCCAGGTCAACGACTGGTACAGTTCGCCGGGGAGTTTCCGTGCCTGTTTGATCAGTGCCGAGACGACGCTTTCGGTATCCTTGTTGGCGACCTTGACCAGCATCCCTTCAGCACATCTTCGACGGCATCTGCGACGAACATGGCATCGAGCACCGGCTCACAAAGATCAACCATCCCTGGGCGAACGGCCAGGTCGAGCGGATGAATCGGACCATCAAGGACGCCACCGTCAAGCGCTTCCACTATGACGATCACGATCAACTGCGCCGGCATCTCGCCGACTTCATCTTAGCTTACAATTTCGCGCGCCGGCTTAAGACCTTCAAGGGCCTAACACCCTACGAGTTCATCTGCAAAATCTGGGCAAAAGAGCCCGAACGGTTCCGACTCGATCCCACCCATCAAATGCCGGGACTAAACACCTAGCCTCCACCTTCGTTGCTTCATTGCTAATGAGCTTAGCAGGTGTTCGATGGTAAGCTCGCTGGTTTCTGCGGGTATCGCCCCGAGCGGCTTGAACGCACACGCCACAGAGCAGAGATCGGTCCATTTTGTTACGAACGAACATCTTGCTTCCGGTAGAGCTTTCTCGAACCAAGGTCCGAAAAGGGTCGCGAGCTGTCCGGTTCCCATCTGTCTCAGTAGGGTGGACAACCGACATGCAGCGGTTACCCGCCCATGCTCGTGTGTTGTTGGTTTGAAGGCTGAGGGTCTGTCACTATCCACTTTCCAATCATACGATTCGGATCACTGTCTTCGTGGTCGATATGGCAGGGCTGCTCGTGTCGTCCTGCACACTCGCGATCGTTCCCAACTTGTCCCGGGGAGCCCGTCTTTACGGGGTAATCGAAAACGTCGTGACAGATGCCAACCATCGCCGGACTGGGCTACTGGGCTGGGCCGCGCCGTCCTTCATGCCGCGCTCGACAAAGCATGGAACGCCGATTGCTACAAGGTTCTGTTGGCGACTGGATCTCGGAGGGAGTCCACTCTGCGCTTCTATGAAGGTGCAGGGTTCCAGCAAGGCGGAAAACTTACTTCGAAATTCGCCGCTTGGAGGACGCTTTGGGTCGATTTTCCACCTTCCCTGACGGCCCGGAGGGGTGGGAATCGGCCGCTCGCGTCGTCCCGGCTGCCTAGCGTGGCGGATGAATTAACAGCCAGCGATTTGGCTCTTGCTCGACGAACTCTTTCTGGACGTGCCTGAGCACGTTCCGCTGCCCGGCAAACGGAACCATGTTGACCGCTTGATCGAAGGGGACCCACTGAAACTCGCTGTGTTCGGCATTCAGTCGCACCGTCTCTGTCGACCCCGCGAAACCCACGAAAACCGGCAGGAGGCTAATGGCGTCGCGGTCCGCTTCATAGAATTGCTCGCATATGTCGGCCGAATAGAGCCTCTGCAGCGTCAAGCCCGTTTCCTCCTTAGTCTCTCGCCAGGTCTTCCTTACGATCCGGTCATGGGTCTCGACCACGGCATCGGCGACCGCCGCCTCCCATTCCACGGCGCAAACGGCAAGGATCGCCCAGCGTCGATCCGAGCTGATATCGCGCAAGCCATCGGTGAACATAGCGCTCACCCTGCCGACGCAGGCGAGCGATGCGGTGTTGCGGATGCCGGCGAGCACTTGCGGATCAAGACCCACCGCGCAGGAACTCCAGTCGGTCAAGCAGCCGGTTTGCCGCCGCGGAATTGTTGCCGAGCTCGAACTTGCGAAGCAAGATGAAGCGGCTTATGTTACCGGCCAACATTTCGGTCAGAAGCCCATCCAACCGCTCGCGCGCACCAGCATCCAGCTTTTCCGCAATCCGCGTTTCGATCCGGCGCTCGGCGTCGACCAGGGCGTCCGCGCACAAGCGCTCGATTGTCGACACGGCTGGCAAGATAGTCAAAGTCTCCCTCCACCGCGCGACAAAACGCGAGCAAGGTCCTCGTTCGATCTGGCATCTTCAGCCTGATCGAAAAGCCAATCCCGCAGATCACGGGTACCGCGCCGCTCGATCGTCTCAATAACCGCCTGAGGCGTCGGCCGGCGCAGCCGATGAGGGCGAGATGAGCGATCCCGCAATCCTGGCATTTCCTCGGCGCGATACCGGTCGAGCCATTTGCGAACCGTCCGCGGGCAGACGCCTGCGGCTTTGGCGACGGCCTCAGGCGTCTGTCCGCTCTCGACCTGCATTACAATTCGCTCTCGACCGAGCGGCGTCACACGGGTACTCTTATGGATGTTCATCCGGTCCCACTGGAATCACTGAAGCTTCGACAACCTCAGCTTTCCCGGTTCGGACCGGATGGATAACCTTCTGAAAGCTCACAACTAGCTACCAATGCGATCAGCTTTCGGGCTATCGGGGCATCCAGGGAGGATGGGTATGTTCTTGGCTAACGGGCTCAAGCTGCGGGACCGCGGGTGCACCCTGGCACTGATTTTGGCGATCATATGTGTATGTGCGCCTGCACTGGCGGCAAACGCGTCGGATCAGGCGTGCCGGTCCATCGCCAAGCTCACAATTCCAAGCGTGATCTTTACCGAGGCTAGCCTTCAAAAGCCGCAGGAGATCCCCGCAGATCCCTTCACTGCATTCACCGGCGCCTCGCCTCAGGCGGTAAAAGTGGGCGGGCACTGCCTTGTCCGAGGTGTTATCGGGAAACGCCAGGGGGTCGATGGTCAATCATATGGCACCCGGTTTGAGGTGCGTCTTCCGACGACCTGGAACGACATGTTCCTTTTCCAGGGCGGCGGCGCAGTTGATGGCTTCCTGGCGCCGGCCGTCGGGACCATTCCTTGCCGGAACTCGACCGCGGCTCCCGGGCTCTTGCGCGGCTACGCTGTTGTAAGCATGGATGGCGGGCACCCAAGCCCCGATCCGGCTTTCGGGGTCGATCAAGCCGCACGCATTGATTTTGCGTACGCCTCCATTGGCAAAGTCACTTCGGTCTCGAAGCAGGTGGTGGCCAAGTTCTATGGGGCGGCTCCGAAAAAGTCGGTGTTCATGGGATGCTCGAATGGCGGTCGTGAGGCGTTGATAGCGGCTCAGCGATATCCGCTCGAGTTCGACGGGATTGTTGCAGGTAGCCCGGGTTTTCGTCTCAGTGCCGCCAACATTGCCCAAGCCTGGGATACTCGCGAGTACATGAGCATCGCTCCCAAGGATGAGGCCGGCCATCCCATTCTATCCCGCGCCTTCTCCCAGCAGGATCTGAACCTCGTCGCCAACGCGGTTCTCGCTGCCTGTGATGCCCGCGATGGCATTGAGGATGGCGTCATCAACGCCTGGCAGCAGTGCCGGTTCGACCCAAAGGTCCTGTCCTGCCAAGGCGATAAGACGGACAGCTGCCTCACGGCTGGTCAAGTGCAGGCCATGAGCCGCGCGTTCGCGGGTCCGGAAAGCTCCGATGGCGAAAAGCTTTACAGCGATTGGCCATATGATACGGGCGTTGCGGGCGCGGACTGGAGAATGTGGAAGCTGGGCAAATCCCCCACTTCCCAGTCGGATGCAAACAACATCGTTCTGGGAGCCCGCTCGCTTCAATACTACTTCATGACGCCCCCGGCGCCGAATTTTGACCCCCTGAAGTTCGACTTCGACAAGGATCCGGCACGCGTTGCGGATACGGCCAAGCTCAATGATGCGACCGGCACGTATCTCGCCAGCTTCGCTGCCCACGGTGGAAAGCTGCTCTTGTTTCAGGGACTTTCCGATCCGGTCTTCTCAGCCAACGATCTGGTGCGCTGGTACAAGCAAGTCGTCGAGGTCACAAGCGGCGGCGATTTGGAAGCGACTCGCCGTTTCGTGCGCATGTTCATAATCCCGGGGATGACCCACTGCGGCGATGGCCAAGCCTTCGACGACTTTGATCCTTTGGCCGCCATCGAGGGCTGGATAAACCAAGACAAGGCTCCGGATTCTCTCGCGGCTGGCAGCAAGGCATTCCCCGGCAAGCACCAGCCGATCTGCGCTTATCCCACTCAAGCTGCCTATGGCGGTAAGGGAAATCCCGATGAGATCGCGAGCTATTCGTGTCGGGGATAAGAGACCTCGTCATTTGTTCGCTTCAATCTGCGCGCATTCCCGGAACAGGTCTCCCGGACCAAGGATCGGTTGGAAAAGCTAAACCCGGAATTTGTGGGCCGTGCCATAACGCAGTTGATGATCATGCCTGACTACGAAGCGTCGGCCGCCGATAGTTTGGACACAGCGCTCGCTGTGCTCGATGAGGTAATTGTTATCGCCTGAGATCTGACCGCCTCATCCCAGCGGACAAAACGGGGGCATCAGAGCCCGGACGCCTTGGTGAGATTTACGCGGAAACGATCGCGCCGGCGCTGATAATTTCGCGTCATCTCCGCGGAGGCATGGCCGAGCTGTTTTTGCACATAGCATTCGTCGACCTCGGCCGACGAGGCGAGGCCGGCGCGCAGTGAGTGGCCGGCGAATTTCTTGGCCCGTTCGCCCTCCGACAGATCGCCGCGCACGCCGGCGGCGAGCGCCGTGCGCTTGACCAGGCGTGCGACCTCCTGGTCGTTCAAGCGATCGGCACCGACGGCTCTGCCTTGACCAGCAACGCGCCGAAACAGCGGTCCGTGCGCAATGCGCGCCAGTCTTAGCCAGGTCTGCAGAGCGACCACAGGGCAGGTGGCGTCGGAGGAGCCGCGGCCGATTTCGACCTCGCGCCAGCCGGTTTTGCCGCGCAATGTGACAAGCAGACCCTTATCGGCAAAAATCTCGACCCAGCCGCGTCCGTCCTCGGTCTGATCCCTGCCGACGTCGAGGCCGACGATTTCGGATCGGCGAAGGCCCCCGGCGAAACCCAAAAGCAGCATGGCGCGGTCGCGCAGACCACGCAGCGTGCCGCGGTCGAGGGTCTCGAGCATCGCGATCAGATCCTCAGGCAGGATCGCTTCCTTCTGCCGGGGAGGGGAGGCGTGGGTGTTGCGAACGCCAGCCATCACCGTGGCGATATGCCGATCCTTGCGGTCCAGCGGCTGGCCGCGCTGGGCACAATTCCAGGAGAGCGACGAAAGCCGGCGCTCGATGGTTGAAACGGTGTTGGGCTTTTTGTCGCCAGTGGCCGTACCTGACGCGCAGGCGGCGATATAGAGCCCGACGACCTGAGGATCGGGCGGGAACATCTCGATGCCTTGGCGCCGGCACCAGCTCGAAAAATGCTTCTAGTCGGCTGCGTAGGCGCGGCGCGTGTTGGCCGAACTCGCCGCCTCGATATAATCGCGCGCGCGGCCGGCGAGCGCCTCAAGATGCGGATGCGCAGGCAGGCTGGGATTGGCAATAGCTGGAAGGGGAGGGGACGAGGCTAGGTCGGCATCGCCCATCTGCATGACGATATCGATGATGTCGGGCAAAGCCGCGGCGCTTTGTGTATGAAGCTTGTCCGAAATTCGTAGCATATTTCGGACATCTTGACCGTCACTTCGTCCGAAATCGGACCACAGATTTCGGACAAAGCCCCGGCATCAACCCGCCAATATCTCGATCTGCCGTCGCCGCTGCAAACGTCGCCTGTGAGAGGCGAGCCGCCTCTAAACTGGTCGTATATCCCGATTAATAATAAGAATGTAGTCAACTTCCATATTTTAGAGGGCACGCATGCTGCCACTCAACCGGCCTGATCACCACACAAAGTGAGGAAGAACCTGGTTAGGTGCAAAGCGACAATTGCCTCGACAGCGGGTCCCGGAAGGTTTATGCTGCCCAATCTTACCGCAATCCGAAATGGCGATTGAGTACCTTCACGAGTGAAGGGATTCCCGCGGTCTTAGAGATGAGTTGTCGAATGGCGCGAAGTCGCACAGAATCGCGAAGTCGCACAGAATCGTGTGTTTGATACCGATCAGGATCGCGAGCTATTTCAGGTGCAGAGAGGTCTTGCGCCCGATGCACGAGTTGCTCCCGGTCCAACGGAAGTGAATGGGGTGGAACTGCTTTGTCGACCAAATTGTTGACGGAACGTCCGGCGCCCATTGTTGCTACATGTCTGGATTCTTGGGGCGTTTTGGATGATGCAATCCACCATCTCACTCCAAAGGGCAGTGGAATCTGGAACAATGTCGCTTTTGTACGCAGGACATCCTTCGCGCCCGATTGGCATATTGTCTTTAACTCTGCTTCTATTTTTGGGCTCCCTGTTGATATCGAGGCGAGTCCAAACAGGACAATTTTTGCAATCGGCGAACCGCCGACGAAAGCTCATCGCGCATTTCATGAAGGGCAGGGGAAAAATACCATCGTCCTGACGTCTGACGCAGAGCTGGCTGCTCGGCAGAATGCAGAGCGCCGATTCGTTTTGTCTCCACCTATCACTCGGTCTTGGTCTGTAACAAAGACATATGACCAACTTCTGGTCAGCGAAGTCGTGGACAAGCCGCTTCGGCTCTCATGGATTACCAGTAACATCGCCCTGCTTAAAGGGCATCGATATCGGCTGGCGTTTCTGGAACGGCTGAGAGAGGAGCTCGATTTTGACCTGTTCGGCCGAGGTTTTCGGCTGATTGGAGATAAATGGGACGCACTCGCACCGTACCGTTACAGTATAGCTTTCGAGAATACTCGTGCTGATTACTATTTTACAGAGAAGCTTATGGACTGCTTCGTTGCTGAAACAATGCCGATCTATTACGGCAGCCCGGCAATCACGAGGTTCTTCCCTTCCGACTCAATGGTTCTGATTGACCCAGAGGACAAGAACGTAATCCAAAAAATTCAAGAAATCATCGACTCGGACCTCTGGAAGGAGCGTCGCGGCGCAATACGAGAGGCGAAGCGGTTGGTTCTTGAGAAATACAATACGTTTGCTTATCTCGCGGGCTTCATCGAAAGCGTTCACGATAAACCCTTACCGCCGGAAGTTATACACATCGGTTCGCCTGCGGTCGATTTTGGGACAGACGAATGAAGTACTCCAACGCTCGCTTCGCGTGCCCGGCGGTTGGTGGTCTGGCGAGATCGGTACGGAGCGCTCGGCGGAGAATGCCTACCTGCGCAGAACGGCCGGCACGGGCGCACGAGGTCATGCGCCCCCGGCTGCCGCTGATCAGACGAACTGGGGAAGGCCAGGAACGGAATTGAGGACCTCGTCCACGAGTTCGTCGCCGGCATGTTCCTTGGCGAAGGCGATCGTCTCGTTGGCGATGGCGGCGATCTTTAGAATGCTGAGACCCTCACTCATCAATTGCTGGCCGAGCCCCATGAGGCCGCCTCCGCCCTCTGGGTCGTTGCCATGATACTTCGCCACTAATTCCGAAGCTCCGGGAATGGCCGCGATCATGCGGGCAACGGGACCGTCGGCCGCGTGGCGTTGCAGGAAACCCAGCATTAACCCAACGGCCTTCTCTGCGAGAGCCGGGCCGATGCCGGCACCAGTGGCGATGCGCGGTAAGAATTCTTCCATGCAGGGTCTCTCTCTCTTTACACGGGGCCGGTCCGGCGCCCAGCGCCCTTGGCCGAACCACAATTGAACTCCACAAAAATAGGCCGGCGGAAGTGCTATTGCAACTGCGTTAAAACCGCCTCTGTCAACGCAAGCTGCGTCGGACGTGCGTATTTCGCAAAAACGGGACAGTCGTTCCGCTAAATCGCGGACAGCAGTTTCACTAATTCGCGGACAGCAGGATGGGGTCGGCGCTCGGTTGCCTGGTTGAAGTCATTTGCGATTGATTTCGCCGTTTTCGGCGCCGGTCAAGGGCGGCGGTGTTTTTTGCTTTCTCATGCTGTCGCCTTCGAGGGTGATGCGATGGGCGTTGTGATGATCCGGTCGAGAATGGCGTCGGCTATTGTCGGCTCCGCGAATGCTTCATGATGCACCTTTCCTTGATCGCCTGGTCCGTTGCAGTCGGCGTTGAAGTTGATCGATCTGGTCGCTGGAAAGGTTTCCGCTTGGCCGCGGGCGTCACCATTTCTTTCCCACAAGATCCTTCAACGCGGCATTGTCGAGCATGGCGTCGGCCATAGTTCGGACATCTTGCCCGCCACTTCGTCCGAAATCGGACCACAGATTTCGGACAAAGCCCCGGCATCAACCCGCCAATATCTCGATCTGCGGTCGCCGCTGGAAGTCGCCTCTGAGAGGCGAGCCGCCTCTAAACTGGTCGTATATTCCGATTAATAATAAGAATGTAATCAACTTCCCATATTTTAAATAACCACACTATCGATAAGCGGTCACTATCGATAGTGAGAAGGCTTCCAGAGAAAATCCCCTGCAAGTCAACTTAAATGCCGGATAGCTTGACTATCGCGAATCAGCCATCATGAAAACAATGGCTTACGACATCGGCGATCTGTCCCTGAAAACCCTGATCGGGCCGGTTTCCCGCGCGACCGAAGCCTTGGCGCAGCTCGACGAGCGCCTGGTCCGCTCGCCGGTCCGTGATGGCTTCGTCGAGCGCCAGCACTTTGCCGACGCGGCCGCAGCACTTTGGCTCGAGGGCGAGCTCGTCCACCTCAACGATCTCGTGCTGCACGACGCCCATATGGGACATCCGCACACCGACCCACGAACTCACCCGCGCGCATGCGGTGCTGCGAACCCGCCGGCGAATTTTTGCACAAAAACCGGACTGGGCGCTCAGCCGCGACGGTTTTTTGGCCCTGACCGGTCGCGGCGGCGCGACGCCGGCCTCGGGACAAAAAAGCCGGGAAGGGCAGGGGCTGGAGCCAGCTCTGTTGAAGCCGACGGTCGCAATGATGGTGAGGACGATCGTCTGGCCGAAGAATTTGCCGAGATCGATGCCGTCCTGGCCCGCTCGTCGAAAATTCTCAGCGGCGCCGACGTGCCTGGTCGAAAGGAGGAAACGTCACAACGTGACCGGCCGGAGCCGCAAAACGGCCTGATCTACGATCTCGACTGGAATGAAGAAGAACGCCTCGCAGAATGGCAGGCCGTTATCGCCGACACGCGGGAGTGGCCATTGGTGATGCGCGCTGCGATCCTGCTCGAGGCCTGGTCCGACATCGAGGTGCTGCAGCACGGCGCCTGGCTCGGGCCACTGCTCGTGGCCGCGCTGTTGCGGCAGGAGGGTCTTGTCACCCACCATCTCGCCAGCCGGCATCTCGGCGCCAAAAACATTCCGCGCGAGCGGCGGCGGGCGCGCAATCGGTCCGACCGGTTGCTGGCTTGCCTCGATGCTATCCACGACGCCGCGCTGACCGGGTTGAAGGAGCATGATCGGCTGGTGCTGGCCAAAAGCCAGATGGAGCGAAAACTCCGCGACCGCCGCGCCAGCTCCAAGCTGTCCGACGTGGTCTAGCTCGTGCTGTCGCGGCCACTCGTCTCGGCGGGCATGATACAGGAGCGGCTAAAGGTGACAAAACAGGGGGCGCTCAACCTGGTCGGTGAGCTCGGGCTGCGCGAAATGACGGGCAGGGGAAGGTTTCGTGCGTGGGGAGTGATGTAGGCTCTTTCAAAGTCGTTCATGCGATGAGCTCTGGGCAGCTCGGCATTTCATTGGCTTCCCAGTATTACCAGAGTGGATCGAACCTTAAGCTCAAGCGTACCGTAGGGCATAATTTCGACGACGGTGCCGCTTGATGGTCAGCTGCTCACCTGAAAGACAAATGACTTTGGAGCTTTGTACAGCAGCGACCACTTGATATGGCCTGCGAAACCGGTCTGCGAAGCGATCTCGTTCTTCATTGCCGTGGCCTCTGTGGGGTTCACGCGTGGATCAATCATGATCTGATCAATAAGATCACTAGGGTCCACGGTGTAGCGGAACTTGCCTTCTGGAGCGGGATCCCCGAACAGCTTCCGATACACAAGTCGGACCTCCTTCTCGTGTTTGAACGCCGTTCGCTTGACAAGCAGTGTCGACGCGACTGTCCCAGGGTTCAGTCCTTTCGCGAAAATCGTGCTTGCGGATTGAAACAGCTTCCTGTCCGGGAGGTACTGCACGCTGCCTATAAAGGCATGCTTTGCATCTCCAATGTCCATGGCAGCGGTCAGGCCGTCAGCCAGTCGCTTTATTGTCGTCCGCACACGCACACCGTCGAACCTCCCATGGTCCGCTTTCTGAGAGTAGATTCGCTACATCGCGTCGGATCCTCTTTCAGTCGTCCAGCACTGGCGTAGAGACGATCATGGAACCCGAACTCGCACACCGTTCCATCCCTGTCACGGGTCTTTGCTTTGAGGATGAAGTTCTCAAAAGGATCTTCCCACATAGACGGCAAGACAAGAACGTTCTCGCGTTCTGTGAAGAACTGGTAGAGGCGATGCAGCTTCATGTATCGGTATACGTAGCGATTTCGCTTGCTTGCTCGATGTTGATGTAATTCTCGTAGTTCACCGGCGCGCCCACTTATCTCAATCCTGTAGCATGAGTCTCATACCGCTGAGGATCCACATGTTAAGGAGTGTTTCTTTCTGTCAGATTCTAGGGACCGCCGAGATGATCACGAACGCCTGCGCCACATGGCGATCGTCGGAACACGTTATATGGAATGTGGGAACAAACCCAATTGGCATGAGCTTCTGGAGACGATCGAGAGCTCCCTTTGTAAGTCCCAGGGTAGCCTTTGGATCGAACTGCAGGACCTCGATGTCTCGCCACCCAACGCCATCGGCCATTCCGGTTCCAATTGCCTTGGCGCCGGCCTCCTTACCGCAAAAACACCTTGCGAAATACCGCGCGGGATCGCTAGCCGCAGCGCAGATCCGGCGCTCGTCACTAGTGAATATTCGCTCGAGATAAGCATCTCCGAACCGATTCAACGAACGCCGGATCCGGTCTATTGAGCAGAGATCGTTGCCGATGCCGAGGATCACCGCTGGCTACCACAAGGCCCTAATCGCCACCGTTATCGCGCAAAAGGTCACAATCCAGACAAGCGCCGCCGCTCCAGCTAGTCCTGATTTCACACCGAGAATCTCAAGTCGGATCGGACCTTCAACGGCGCGAACTATCCCCACGAGGATGAACGCCATGGCTATTGCGATTGGTATGCCAATAACAGCCGGTCCATGTCGCTCGATAATTGTGGCAAGGTCCGATGTAGGCAAAGTCAACAGGACGTATGGGGCGAGCACAATGATCGCCGCGATTCCCGCCACCGCGAATAGGCCATAGACGATCCGAACCAAAGGCTCTGATGTTGAGGGAATATCGTAAGGCCCCTTTCGCATGTCTTTCATGTCGGTCACGCGAACAGCCCCATTTCAAAGCGTTTGGCCCCACGCGTGCTTGTTCGTTCGACTTCGACGATGTTGAGCCCCCATCGGGGGGGATAAAATGGTGTTGGAAGCGGCTCCGGATCATGACGGTACGCTTGCTTGATCCGTGTTCGTCCCGAGATTCCCGCGACATCAGGATGGGCTACCCGGGCGTATTTGGAGATTTCGCAGAAGAGATTCTGGCAATCGATTGGCTGCAAGCGCCTACCGTATAGCGTCTGGAAACCAATCTCAGATGCCTCGAATGCGCGTTCCTGCTGATCGCAAACCCAATGTATCACGGCCTCTGCATCTCGTCCCTCGGTATGCACGAAGCACTTCGCAATCCCATCCCGTGCACCGGGACCGGCAATTACGAAATCCGCTTCCGAATGCTCCAAAAGCATGGAGTAGTTCAGGTCGATCGCGTATTGGAAAGCGAGGAACGGTCCGATACCTGGATAGCGCAATAGCTGCTCGTAGACAGTGCGGAAAGTAGCAGCCTGGCGTAAGCGGTCTGGCAATTTATCGTTCATCATCTGGACCAACAAGGCGAGATGATTGGCATGCTTGCGGGCTTTGCCAAGCGCCGGAGCCGGCATGATGTACGCCGCCGAATAAATCCGTTGCCCGCGACCCATCATTTGGTCGAGGACATGGGAGACTGCATCTAGGTCGGTGCCTTTCCAGGTGAGCGGTCCGAGCTTACGCTCCAAGGCTTCCCACGTTTCGATTCTGTTGAAGAACTTGAAAAGCATTGTGCGGAAAAAAAGCTCAGTAGGCGTCGATGGACGATCGGGGTGATACTGGATCTGACGGATGAGGTATTGGCTGACGCGGTCGCTGGCCCTGTAGGCATTTGTGAAGCGAAAGGCGCCAAGAATCGGGTCAGTAGTCCATGGGCCGATCGGGTCGGCAATGCGACGAAAAAACATGGCCTGGCGTTCGGCTGCAAAACGCCAATAGCTATCGAAAACGGGGGTTGGTTCCATGTGCTCTGACAATCTATGCGCGGGGCAGCCAAACATGCTGCCAAGCGCACGTCGCTGGACACCCACACGCCGAAACAAGAATCACAAATGAATAGCAGGTTTGGGCCGAGACGTTAACGGACCAGGGTCGCGTGCGTTAGGGCGACGAGGATGCCGGGGCTGTTGTTGCCGCCGGCGCGACACTTGGGCGGCTGAACGAGCATTCTCGCAACCCCAAAGTGAGCAACGCGCCGACAGCCAAGGCCAATGCCCATTTCAGGACAGCCTGCTCTTTCTCTACGACGCTGATGCGATTATCAAGCTTCTTGTCGTTCTCGTTTATCTTGGACAGCAATCCAGCGAAAGATTGAAGGCCGCCGGCTATTGGGCCGGTCAGGTCGGATGGAATGCTATCAAATCCGAGCTTCTTCTCGACGTCCGATGGCCGATCAAGATCAGCGTACCAAATGAGAAAGCACGGCTCGCCGCGAGACAGATGGACTGGCCCTGGCCCCGCGTTGAAGACGGAGAAGATCAGACGACCTTCATAATTGGGGTCGACGTGGAAGCCTGACACATTCACTAGGCCTCTGAACTTGTATCCGGCGCGGATGGAGATGAAGGCGATTGCCTCCTTTGGAACCGTGACCCGTTCCTCTGTGAGCACGAAGCCAAATTGCCCGGCAGGAATAGTGAAGCCTTGGCCTTCTGGCAGCAAAGTCTTGGGCTTATTACGAGGATCGTCAGGCTCGCCTGTCGGCGATACATAGATCTCTGGACCCACACGGAGACGGTACGAAGCGTGGTCGACGCGCTTAAAATCGAAGTCGGTGATCAACTCGCCCAGTTCAACTTTCAGCCGCTCGCCACCCCAGAACATTAGGTTGTTTCTCCCCCGCGTCTGCGAAAATAGTCAACGAAGATTGAGCGATTCTCGACTACGGCAATTCGGGCCTTGTAAGTCTCGGTCAAATCTATACCTCGCGCGTTTGCCTCTGCTAACAGGGCCTTGAGGAGGGCGAGGTTACAACTCTTCATCGAATCGCGGAAAGGTACGCTTTCCAAATGGTCCCAGGACTCGCACACCTTGGCCAGTTGACCATTGTGACGTGCGAAAGCACGGACCAGCCAGAAAGGGTCGGTTTCTTTGCGTTCGAGCTCCGTGGCAACAACAGAGCCGAATGCCCCAAGGGACGATGAGGTTTCGGCCGACTTCCCTAGTTCAAGTCCTAAGTCCTGGTTCAGCGTGTTTGCAGTCGCGAGCGCAATGATGAAGGCGTCTGTCAATGTTTTTACGAGCCGAGCCACATCGCCGGTCTCTGCAGCTTCAAACAGGTGCCCCGTATATTTGGCATTGTGTAGTGCCATGTGCTTGATGCGCTCGGCGAGACCGAGGATGACGACATCCTTGTGGAATGCCTCATCGTGATGGAGTTGTTCCCATTGAAGAGCAAGAAGCTGTTCCCGAACGTTCATCGATATCCCTTTCATGCCACAGCAGCGGAACTAGAGTCGTAAATCGCCTGGCAACGCGCGATGAGGGCAGCGACATCACGCTTGCCCCAACTGCCTCCGGAGCCATCGCCAGAACCACTATCGAGCCGCGCGAAGGTGGAGTTTATTGTGAGACCGCCGACCCCCAGCGCGGTTTCTCGGGCCAGAAAATACTGGAGCCGACCGAGACCAACCAAGTTACCAAGTAGTCTGCGGACGTAATAGTGGGAGCGGTAGGTAGCGTTGAAGTGGACCTTTCCGTGGTGCACTTTAATGCTAAGGTGGCTCAGGCATGGCCCGCCGTACAGGCGCTTCCGATCTGTGGCTGGATCATAAATTGGAATGTCGTCGTCGAATGCTCGCCCTTTGCCGAGCTCAAACGATGCTCGATACTTGCTGTGATACTTTATTTTTTGAACCATGTCCTCGAGAGGATTAAACGTCTCGCCCTGCGCGTCCTTTTGCCGAAGGATTCGGTACGCATAACTGCCCCAGTTGCCATCTGTGCGCGCCTTCTGAATCGCTCGGATTTTGGCAGGATAACCGTCGAAGACTCCTCGTGCGCCCGCGTGCAGATACTCGTCGAGTGGGAAGATAGTCTCTGCAACGGTGTGTACGCTAAAAGCCCCACTGTCCTTGAGGAACTTGTCGACTTCGTTGTAAACGGCCGCGTCGGGCTCGGAGAGGACGGTCGGTTCGTACACGTGCAGGAAAACGTCGAAGTCCTCCTGATCCGGACAAGAGCCCAAGTATTCCACGGCCGCGAGCCACACCGTCGGAGCCGTTTGTCGTTTGATGAGTTCCATCGTGACCCCTATGCCAATATGGCGGTTTGAAGAAGCTGGCGGTCGACATAGCTGCGGGAGACCCAAGCGTGACCGCCTTGACCCCAGCCTTTCCCCCAACTGTTGCGGATAAGGAGTGCCGACACTCCATCGGCCCAGATCCCATGTCCAATGGCTAGCACCGCATGGCCGCCGCGTTCGACATCGGGGCTCAGATCGGGAATGCGACCCGCTGGGTCAGGACGCCAAAAGGCGTCCGTGATTGCCAGGCCGAGGATAACTGGAAGGCTTTGATCGAGGGCGGTAATTATGTCAGCAAATGCAAGTTTGCTTGGCGTCATCGCCGTCTTGTACAGCGTCGTAGTTACTGTCGGCGGCGCCCATGGCGTGGCCTGAACCAAGCTATAGGGCCACACCGCTTCCATTGGCTGTCCGTTGTCAGCAAGAGCTGCGGCCGCCGCTGCCATTGTGGCGCCGGTCGTTGGGTCTGCGCCAGGCATACGCGCCACCGCGTGATAGAAAAGGTACTCCACGGACAACAGCTCGCCAGGTCCTACATGATGCTCATGAGCGGTCGAGGTAGCAAAAGCCAAACATGATTGGCGGCGACCTTGATCGCGAACTGGCAACAGGTGTGGGCGAAGATCGACGCTCGGAACCATTAGGGCTGTAAACCCAAGAGTCGGCGATCTGCACGCGATAAGCCCCCAGGCTCTGGGCCTCGCAGTGCGAGCGCTACGGAAAACCTAGGATCGTCCTCCGCAATACCCTTCCAGGGCTGTTTTTCACGCAGGGTGACGGTACCAATTCCGGTTGTCGGTGGCCTTGTGATGAGAGTACGCACCGCCGAAGCGCCATAGACGGGCGGATCACGGGAAAATGCGGATTCATCAGACAGGACTTCATAGCCAGCCTGTCGAAGGGCTTCAATCTGCCACTGGTGTCCGCTGCCGGCTGCCTCCTTGAGCTCTATTCGAAGGAGGTCGTCGGGATTGCCAACAATCGGCGTGCCGTCGTCCTTGCTGGTAAGCCGCCAGACATCGGCCCACGAGTTTCCCGGCTTGAACTGTCCACCGAGCCTAGATTTCATCTGTGCCACGGTTGCCTTGCGCAGAGCGTCCACCTCACCCTGTGGAAGGATTTGATGACCAACGAGACCCCAGCACGTCGCCTCGTAGCTGGCGCCCATTCGAAGCGAGAGCTGGTAGACAATATCGGGATTGCGCAAGTGACCATTTACTGTCCACCCTTGCGATTGCACGTGGTGCCGATACAGCCACCGAGGCAGCAGGAACTCAGCTGCAAAGGCGTCCGCTGCCACTTCCTGGAGGTCTCTTCCTCCGCTCGGCGCCAATGGACCACGCTCTAGAATCTCGCGGTCGATGCTGCCGCGGTGCTCCAATACTACATGGCCAAGCTCGTGGGCCGCTGTGAAGCGTTGGATATGGAGGCTACGCCGCGTCGTTACCATGATGCCCTTGAGCGGGGCGGGGAGGCAAAGTCCCAGTGCTGAGGTCAGCGGCTTGAAAAGCAGCGGAATGTCGAGCTCAGCGATAGTCTCAAAAACGTCGATCAAACCCGCACCGCCAGTCACCCGCTGCTGCAACGCAAGCTCTCTGTGCAGGCGCTTTGCGGCAGCGATGGCATCTAGGCGAACGGCGGCGACAGGGGATCTAGCCACGTTTCGGGCTCCGCGGACCTCTTGCCTGGAGGAACTCAGCAAAGCGCATTAGCTCGTCCCGATCTTCCGTTGATAGTTCTGTCGCCGCGCGGGCGAGCGCCTGGACGCTTTCCGGCAATGGTGGCGTTGTAGTCGTGCCCGTGAGCGATTCAATCGACTGGCTGTAAACATCGGCGAACCGGGCAAGCTCTACGGCGTCCACTTTTCGCCTGCCGTTCTCGACCAGTGATAATGCAGATCGCGACAAACCGACAGCCTCGGCCGCTTCGTCCTGCTTCAGCTCGAGATATTCACGTGCCTTTCGAAGCCGGTCGCCGATCTCTCGCCACTTGTCGTTCTCTTCGTTCATAAAACTATCCTCACGCCGGCTCCAACTCTTTGGCCGGTTTATGTTTCTTGACCTTGATCTCGCCCGTGAACACTTTTTGAAGCTTTGGCACAAGGTCGGCGATCATAGCCTCACAGCTGTCGTAGCCACCGGGCTTGATGATCTCAGGCGGCAGTCCGATGCCCAACACCTGCTGTGTTATGATGGTCGCATCAACCACCCGCTTGGAGTCAATCGCCGGTCGCATGGCGATGATCGAGCCGCCGGCGCCGGATGGCGCTTCGGTCGAGGTGCTGCCGTCGATCGAGGTTGTCTCTTCCTCAAACCACGCCTCAAGCTCGGAGATAAGCTCTGGGATTTTCTCCGCGAACTGCTTTTGTAGATCGTCTTTGGTCGCGTCCATCGCGCGCTCCATGTTCGATTTTCGAACATATATTGAGCCATGTGCGCGAAAAGTCAACACCTGATGTAGCGCCATGTCAAACCCCTTCGGTATTGAGCGGAGCGTCAAGACTTGAACGCGTGCCACATGTGCCGGCACAAACGGACGCCGACGGAACAGATTTGCCGGAGCAGGCGGGTTAGAAGCCTGGATTGTGGGCGCTTGGAGCATCCCTGCAATTTCGCTTGCATCGCAGCTAATTCATCCCTATTTTGGGAAGGATTAGGTAGGAGAGACGAATGACGTCCACACAGACCTTGACGTTGAGCGAGGCCAGTTATGTGCTCAATCGCTCCGCGACGACTCTAAACAAGGCAGTCGATACCGGTGTCATCCGCGCCAGGCAACGCAAGGTTGGCAACGCGGTCCAGCGCGTGCTAGGCCCTGCGGAGCTGCGGTTTCTGCGACTGGCCGACGAACTCGATAGGGATCTGACCCCGGCGGGGCGGCGTCGCCTCTACGAGGCACTTCGGAAATTGTCGGCGGACACGCACATGGTAAAGCTTGGCGGGCTTGATCTCGATCTAGCTCGCATTGATAGCGATCTGAAGGACCGTCTGGAGCGTCTCAATCATATCAGGCTTTGGGTTGATCGGGGCAAACCACAGTCCGAGGCACTTATCCGTGAAACGGATGTGCCTGTGCATCTTATTGCCGCTCTTGCGCGCGGGCAGACGGTTGATGAAATCCTGGTGGATTATCCGTCGCTGAATAGGGTGCAGGTCGAAGCTGCCATCGAATATGCCAAGGCCTATCCGAAGCGAGGGCGGCCCTACGCGACGCGTAGCTTGAAGCGCACGCTTGCCGGTATGGCTGACCTCGGAGTGTTCGATGCTGCTGACAGCGGGGAAGAGACGGCTCCCCGCAAGATTCCGTGACGCTATATCTGATCGACGAGAACGTGCTACGTGAGGCGGGTAGCCAAGGCAATGCAAATGTCCGTCGTTGGCTGGCCACGATCGACGATTCAAATCTGCGGTTGAGCGCCGCGACGCTCTTCGAGAAGCGCCGCGGCGCCGAAGCTCTCAAACGCCGCGATCCGGCACGGTCGGCAACGCTCCTGGCGGCAATTGACGCGCTCGAGAAGTCGTTTTCTGATCGTATCGTTCCAATCGATGCCCCAATCGTCTCGGAATGGACGCGCCTCCTCGGCGAAAAGAATAAGGATCGATGGGATCTCGCCCTTGCGGCGACCGCTCGTGTTCATGACCTCATCCTTGTAACGCGCAATCTCAAAGACTTTACCGGCCGTGGTGTCCGTCTTTTGAATCCATTCAAGGATCCTCCGGAGGAATTTGGAGGTTGAAAACATGCGAGATAAGACTTAGTGCGATACCGGCGTTGATGTCGTGAAGACAACTGGCAACGTAACACTTGCGTTGCCGGTGCACGTTACCCGAACAGATTATACGATGGCCACTTCCAGCTCATGAAAGCCATCGACGTCTGCGGCCCCGGAAACGCAAACTGATCGTCATCCGGTCAGCACCCAGTTTCCGACTTGATCGTGGAGATCAGGTTGAGGCTGCCAACCTGCTTCGTGGTCAGCACTGATGAACCGTTGCAGACGCGACCATTTTTGGTCTCGAACGTGTAGTGTGCCCGAAACCTGTTCGGTGACAAAGGCGACACGCCTAACAATTTGAGCGACCGTTTGAGGTTGCCATAAAAATCTGACAGCGCCTTTGCAGATAGTGGTCCCTTCCCCCGCTTTTCCGGGATCACGTTCTTGGCAGCGGCTGCACCGTCGCCAATTTCCAGGGCCAGGTAGAACGCTTCCACTGTCGTGTTTGCGGAGGCAGCATCAGCGGGATGCTGAAGGGATGTAACCGAAGTCACGGTCATCAAGAGCGGCGCGTGGTGGTGACCCGTGTGAGCACCAAAGAGATCGGCTCCCGAAACCTCGACGGACCGTCCGACGAGCTTCATCAGAACGTCTGTTTCGTCGATTATCTGGATTCGGTCGATGGTCGTGCCGTCGTCGACGAAGTCGTCTCCGGTTACGCAGAATGGCGTATCCAGCGACAGAATGTATGCAGGCTCCGGCGTGTCGCCACTCCGAACATCTTCGAAGTTCGGAGGCCCCGGAAAAATCGGGCGGCTAAGCTCACCTGTTACCGAAACCGTCGACTGGGTGGAAAGATCAAGGCAGGCAGCCATCGTGGGGAGAGGGACGCCCACCATTCCCATCAAAACCAATACCGTCCGGTTCATGTGATGCGCCCCGACGACGTCAAAAGAAACTGGGCAAATCCGCCTGTCAAGAATGCGGCAGCTGCCCATCACTGGCCGCAAAACGAGTTTGGAATGACCTTGTAAGTTGTCTCCGCAACCAGGGTTAGATTGCCCGACCCGATATCGTAGTAGCGCCGGACACACGTGTCGTATTCGCCTTTACTCGTGTCCATCCAATCGGCCTGCAGCAGTGTGCTGTCGATCCCGTATTTCATCTGAAGTTGGTAATTGTCTTCGCCGCCAAGGGGAAAATCGACAAGCCTGCCGTCCCGGCCGTCGATCAGGAATGCGAAGATGCAAGATGAGCCACACCCAATTTCAATCAGGGTGAAATGGCCGCCGAAGTTCGATCCGGCCTTCATGCCGTTCCGGATTCGCGTCTTAAATTGGGCCACGGACCCTGTAAATTTCGGAAGGACGGGCATTCCTTTGAGGTATGTCTTCGTCGGATAGTCGGCGAAGTGAGGCTGAGACTGCGCCGACGTGACGCCAAAGATCATGGCGACTGCAGCCATAGCCGAAATCAAAATCCTTCTCATAATCCCCGCCTTTCGTTTGACCCGAGGCCGGGATGCTTCCCGCTGCTCATCGTGTCAACAATACCGTCTTAGGACGCGAATAGCAGAATGGTGTGCGCGTCGATCACCCGACCTCGGACGACGTCCCCTTCCTTGAAGTGCTTTTGGAACCACGTGGCAATTTGCTGGTTTCGACCGACGACCCTGACAGCGCCCGTCTGGTTGGCGGTTCGATTGATCTTCGAGATCACCGGCACGCTTTCGTCCGAGAACAACACGCGGATCGGACCGCCGTCCTTGCCGAGAAACTGACTGGCTTCGACGCCGGGATTCAGGAAACCTTTCTTGTAGTACGTCGGGCCGAGCAGGATGGTGAAAGACGCCAAAGCGGGATCCGATGTCCCGGAATCTGACTGGATGTCAAATTCAGCGGAGGCACTAGGCGGTTCGCCACCGGTTTCCTCCGCCTCTTCGCGTTCGGCTTCCTCCGTAATCGGCTGCCCTTTTTCGCGTCCGTTCCACGGCGGATCAAATGCTTTGATCAGGGAGTCTTCGAGCCCCGCCGCCAGGTTGATTTCGAAATCAGTGTACCGAAGATGCGAGATCGGCGTGAAGGCCAGAATTCGGATCTCGGTGCCACCACCAATGGCGGCCTGGATGTTCCGGTGGCACCGCAGATTTGTCCGCTGCCGTTTGCCAGGACGACAGTAGCCGACGTAACGTCGCCGGATCGAACGGGCGGTCTTCCCTATGTATTGAACGTCATCGCCCCGAACGAAAGCATAAAGCGCATTCGGCACATCGAGCATTACGCCGTTTGCGTCGGCGCCTACCCCATCGAGCTGGTAGGCAATGTCTTCTCCAGCGCTCACCCATCCACCGATGTCGACAAAACCCAGGTTGAGTAGAACATCCACATTGAGTTCCGGATTCGCCATGTGTGGATGCCTCCCATTGTCCGAGTGCTACTCCTCGCACGGCTGCCTGCGGTGTCAACAGTGGACGCTTTACGCCTTTGATCCGGACAGCTTGTTATCCGGCGCGCATCGATCAGCACGACGTCACGATGCCCGGCGATTTCGAGCTTTTCAGGATGGCGCCATATCAATAACGCGATACATGGCGTGAGCCGCGTGGTTCCTGGGTTGCCAACCTGCCGACTGCTGACGATTCTACGAGAATCTAGACGAAGCGCCGTTCCGGTAGATTGCCGATCTTCACTCGATGGTCCAACGCTCCCGTAGAGACGAGGTAGCCCACAACGCCATCCTTCGATTTGACGAATGCCAACGTAGATTGCCCACTGGAGAACGTAATTTGTCCAGACGCGATCTCCAGCGCTGCGCTTTCTCCGGCGTAGTAATGGAGCGTAATTGGGCGCTCCGTGACCTCAATCTCCAGTGCGTAAGTGCATGTGATATCCTTCGCTTGGAAGCGCTGGCCCAGAGCGTCGATGACGTAGAGTTCCTCCATCCGAGCAACGATTTGACCGTTGAGGGTCTGGCGGGTGGTCGGATTGCGGGCCTCCGGGGACAGTTTGTCCATGATGAGGGATTGAATACCCTCGCCGGTGTAGGGCAAGCCGTCAGACGTATAGATCGCGGATGGATTCGTGACCTTTCGCCCGTTTTCCACCACGCCAACACAGGCCTCGATCGCGGTGAAGTTGTGGAATTGGCCGACGATGGTTACGGTGCCAATCCATTCGAAGGATTCCGCCTCGGCCAAGTCCATGCATGTCAGGTTCAGTGCCTTTGCCTTGGTGCGGGCGGTGCTTGTAAAGCCGTTCGCAGCAACTACGATTCCGCAGTGGATTCCAGTCTTTTCGCACTTCTTAGCGAAGGCCTCAATCTGAGGAACTCCTACCTTTCGCCCTTGGTCCCTGCATTCAATGGCCGTCAGGTTCGGCCCGTGATGAGTACGACGGATAATCACCACGTCATGTTCGCGGAGCCGCCCGGTGTCCTTGTCGGGCAACCGTAAGGAGGAATCCACGGTCACGCCGTCCTGTTGCGCGAACATACGCTCCAGGGTGGCGACGAAATTATGGAATCGCTGACCGGGTCGTTCATGAGAGGCGGTTTCTTTCACGGCGCAGATCATACCCCATGGTGTCAGCTTTGCATCCCGTTTAGGACTTTGGGTTGGAGCTTATCCGGCCCTTTCGCGCGCCTGAACAGTGGGCGGCAATCAGGAAGCAAGAATTGAGAGTGTTTGCGTCCGGCATCGAGGGGTCTTATGTGTCAGACGGCGCCCAAAGCTGATGTCGCGACACCCTAACCCAAGTCGCATTTAGCGGCTGAGGGTACTTTGATGTTGTAAGGCGTCAATTAAGGAGACGACGATTGGACTGGACCTGGCGAAGAACGTGTTTCAGGTCCATGGCGTCAATCGGAGGGATGAGTGCCTGTCGGCGACAGCCGCGACGCACCGGAGCTTGGCCCGAGAATGAAGTCAAACACGGGTTGAGGCTGACCGAGCGCCGTCGCCTGCAGGGTTGCGGGGATCCTTGCTGCGACTTTGGCTTGTTCGGCGAGCGTTGCGGGCGACATGCCGAGCGCGCGCCCGAAGGTTTGATCCGTCTTGTCCATCAGCCGGTGAAGAAGTCCAGCGGCGCGCCCAGCATGACGCACCGCCGCAGCCTGCTTGCCCTCACGGATCTTCACGCCGGCCGCCGATAACAGGATCAATCCCTTGAAGAGCATCCGGAGCGGACCGCCTCGATCTGCAACCTGCCAAAGACCTTCCCAAGCCTCATGGGCTTCCCAGTAATAGCCGTGATTGAAGAGGTCGAGACCCCAGCGGAATATGTCTGAATCAAGCGACGCCTCTGCGGCCAACGGCATGGCTTCGCTTTGGTAGCTATGTCCTGCGGGATCGCGCACGGGATGCGGTTGCCTGCCTGGCAGATACGCATAGGATGGAAAGCGCTTTTCGGGCAGCCAACGCGGGCGCAACATCGAACCGATAGCCATCAAATAGGTATAGCACGCCCGTGACACTGAACTGATCTCAGTTCCGTGCATAGCCACTGCATAAGGAAATGACTCTTGGCAAAATAGCCATCAGCCAGCCAGTCCTGCGTGTCTTAAGCTGCGAAAAGGTTGAGTTGTGGATCATCCGGCAGTTCATGCGACCGCTCATTTCTCAGGCGGTTATACTCCTCCTCGAAACGCTCGCGCTCGAAGAACCAGCGCATCAAGGGATAGATCCGTTAATCATATAATCGCCGCTGCGCCTCGGTTAGCTGCGCGAAATCCCAATCGTCGAGCAGGAAAGCGACTTCATCTTCCGGACGGCCTTCATTGAAATAGCCTTCCTCGCACACTCCTCGAGAATACCGGCATCAGCGGTTTGGAACAGCCATTCGCTGCGCTCTTCCTCCGACGTAAACCTGAACGTTGCGGTTCCCGGACAAGCTCGAGATCGGCTGAGTTTGGGATTTTGTCGACGGGCCAGCCGGCACAGTAGGCCAGAACCGCCGCCTTGTCGGCCTCGTCCTAGAAGGTGCAGATCGCAAGTTCCTCCTCGGGCACTTTCCGCCGAAACCGCGAATGTTCCAGCCTTCGACGACAAAGCGCGCCGTCGCGGCCTGATCTGGCGTGACACCGGCCTTAATCGAACACGTCCTGCGCGGCGAGGAGGCCGCGCACGATTTCTGCCGGCTGCGCTCCTTCGACGCGGATCGTGATGGTCATCACCTATCTCCACTGTTGGTCGCGGACATCGACGCCTCTCCTTCGGCAGGGGCATGACATCATCCCGATGACCCCTACGAGAACAAATGTAGAACATATCCCAGGTTTTCCGCGTTTCAAGGCTCAGATGAGTGTATCGGCGTCCCCTCATGCCATTTCCGAGCTTCGAAAACGCATCGCGCGTCTCGAAGGCGGCAACGGCGGGGCCGCACGGTTTTGCCGTTCGGCGTGGCCGCGATCGACAGGGTTCTGCCGGGAGGGGGATTGGTCTTTGGCGGTCTGCACGAGGTCGCTGGCGGCGGCAATGGCGCCGTTGATGGCGCGGCCGCTGCACTGTTCGCTGCAGGAATTGCCACACGCACTGTCGGCAAGGTGCTGTGGTGCGTAACCCGGCCAGACCTTGCTGGCCGCGAAGTAGTCGAGGACTATGGTCATGTCGGGCTGACACTGCGCAGCCACCCTGTCTCGTTTCTCCGTGCCGATCTTCGTCGGCGCCGCATCGTGACCTGTCAGGAAGCCATGCAGGCGAGGGACAAACGTTGGCTTGAGGCAGCCGGCCTGGTGCTGGTCCGGCAACGGCCCGGCTCGGCAAAAGGCGTCATGTTCCTCACCATGGAAGATGAAACCGGCGCAACAAATATCGTCGTCTGGGTCAAGGTGTTCGAGAGATTCCGGCGTCTGCTTCTTTCGTCTTCCATGCTGGGAGTGCGCGGCCGCATCCAGCGGGAGGGGGAGGTCGTGCATCTCGTGGCGCACGAACTGACAGACCTCTCTGGCGAACTCGCCAGCGTGAGAAATCGAGAGGTGCCGGTTCCCTTGCCGCATGGACGGGGCGATGAGGCCTATCACGGCGTGCCAGATATCGATCCGCGGAGCCTGCCGATAGGCCGCAACATCGTCGACCCCTACGATCACATCGATCGTATCAAGGTGAAGACGCGGGATTTTCGCTAGCGCTCATGATATTGGCGCTGCATTCATCTCAGCCTATCGAAGCATTCCAGCTGGATTGTTTGAGGCGTTCCAGAGTCGGTAATTATGACGAACTTTCTTAAGTCCATCCACGCTGCTCAATTCGAAGACAAGGTCGATCGCATGTGGCGTGCGTTTCAGGCGGCCTGTGCTCCCTTCCATAAGGAAATTGCAGATCTGCAGAAGCAGCACGATGCATTCGAACAGCAGGTTCAGGCGGGCGAAGCCCAGTGGGAAGAAGTCGACGAGGATACCGGCGCAGGCTGGAGCTATGGCGGGGACTTCGCCGAACGTCGCGAAGATGCCGAGGACGCCCTTTTGACGATGCGGAAGGCGTTCGTGATGACGACATATCATCTATGGGAACGCGGTGCCCAGCGGTGGGGGAAGACGATGATTCCAAAGCCGAACCATGGCGATCTGATCAGGGCGTTGAAGATTGCAGCCATCATTGTCGACAAGCAGCGTCTCGAGGAATTGCGCCTGCTCGTAAACTGCCTCAAGCATAACAGCGGCAGTGCTCGCAAACTTCATAAATCGCGACCGTCACTCTTTGCCGTGGATTTCGATCCGGATGCCCTCCATCCGGCTACCGGCAAACCATTTTCGCCCATCGACTGGGCCGATAACATCGTGCTTACCGACAGCGATGTGGACACATATTTTGGCGTTGTTCTCAGTTCAGCTCCGAAGTGAGGGGAAGCGAAGTGAAACGTGCAATCCTGATTGTCGGCGCCGGCGCGTCGGTCGAGTATGAGGCACCCTCCACAGCCAAAATCACCGCTGAGATCGAACGCCAAGTTATGCCCGATGGCTGGATGAAATCCAGTGGCGGGGACCAAGCGTTCCAGGTCATCAAGCAGCAGCTAGAGGGTTATTTGAACGAGCCTCGCGACGTCAACTTTGAGCACATCTATCACTGCGCTCATGAATTGTTCAACTCGTTTCCCGCCTCCAGCCGAGCGATGAACGAGTATCGGCCGCTCCTCACCCCCTTCCTTGAACAGAAAACCCCTCTCTCCCAAACAGCCCTTCGCGCCCTGTGCGGCAAGATCGTCGACGTGATCTACAAGACATACTCGGTGGCCTGTGGCGCCAATCCGTTAGGCCTGGGTCCCCTCGCAACCTTCATAAGTGGTCTCCAGCGCGAGTTTGTCACAAGGATCTACACGACCAATTACGACGACTTCATTCTCCAGGCCGCGCCCGACCTATACACCGGCTTTCCATCTCCGCCATCCTCGGGGCCGAAACGGTTCGGTCCGAAGGAGTTCTGGTCTCGGGACAACGATCATGCGGTATTCCATCTGCATGGTTCCGTGCATTTGGGATTCCCGCATCCCTTGCCCGCCGACAGCGAAATTGGCGATCTTTATTGGTTTGATGATCGCGCAGAGGCCATCAAGCACGCCCGATTTGATGGCAGCGACGTATCGCGCATGGATGGAACGACTTTCATGCGGACATCCGTCATTACCGGACTAGATAAGCTATCCCGCCTTCAGCAACGTCCAATGGCGCACTACTACGCAGCGCTAGCCCGGGATCTGATGCATGCGGACGTCATCTACGTGATCGGGTCAGGTCTCACAGACCTTCATGTCAATACCTGGCTCCGCGAGGCAAGAGCAGCGCGTCCTGCCGCTCCAATCATTTTTGTCGACTATTGGCAAGAGCCATTTCTAGAGACAACAGCCTTTGACTACGGCAGCAAAGAGATCCACCTGTTCCACGATCTGCGCGTACACATAAAGGGACCCTTTGGCGGAACTCGAATAGGCGACGGATGGACAATTGCATCCGACCTGAGCTCTGCAATTTGGGACAGAGGGTTTCAGAGGTTTCTGGCGGCGCCAGCCGAGTTGGAAGAATTGCTGGCACGGCTGAAGTAAAGTGCACTCTCATCGGCTGCGCCTCTAACGAGTAACGATAGGGGGAGACGATGACCACGGACAAAAAGATACCGCGTCGGCTTTATAAATATCGGGCGTTCAGCAATCTAACTCTCGAATCGCTGGTTGCCGATGAACTTTGGTACGCTGATCCGAGCACATTCAATGACCCGCTCGATACGCGGCCTTCCTTGAACACCGACCTGGATGTTCAGCAACTAGAAAACGTGCTCCGCCGCCTCGTTGAGAATCGCGTTCGCGCGGAGATGTCTACGGCAGCAAAGACGATCAAGTATCAAGGTCCCAAGACCCTGGACCACATAGAGCGGCATAGCCATCGCCGCGCAGAACAGCTTATTGCCGACGTCGCCTACAACGCTACCAATCCAGAATATGACGTTGGCGATCCACATGCTTTCCTGCTCGGGCAGTACATTGAGGAGGAGCTCCTGCGGCAATACGAGAAGGGCATCATATCGCTGGCTGTGAGGGCGACATGTCCTCTGATGTGGAGCCATTACGGCGAGCAGCACAATGGGATCTGCATTGGATATTCCGTACCTGCCGATGCCGCGAGCGAGATCCATCTGGTCAAGTACGGCGGCAGCAGACTTGTTGACGCCAGCGATGTCGCCAAGATGCTCGATGGTGACGAAATAGCCCGCAAGAGGGTGGATAGTGCCGTTTTGCTGAGAAAGGCCACCGATTGGCGCTACGAGCGCGAATGGCGTATTATTGGCCCGAGGGGGTTGCAGGATTCGCCGCTAGAACTCGAAGAAGTCATTTTCGGCATGCGATGCAAATCACCCGTCATGTATGCCGTTGCGAAGGCCCTCGAGAACCGTGACAGACTGGTGAAGTTCTTTGAAATGCGGGAAGTCAGGGGCACATTCAAGCTCAAGAAGATGCCCCTCGATCTCAATGAGCTATCGGCGTCCATGCCGAGAAGGGCACGTTCGATTTACGAGGCATTTGAGAAACTCGACTAGCGAAGCAATCGACCTGCCAAAGTCAGCGCCGCAGTGAGGTTGAAAGTCCGAGTGCGCGCGCCCGGATGTTTGATGCAGACGATCATCCCCCGTTTAACCGGAGCCTTTGCGCACAGTTTCCGCTTCAAGCGATCCCGCTGGGAGAGGTCTCAGAAGCTCCGCTTCGGGCTTGGTAAGGTGAAGCCACGCAGCCCAGTTCTCAGGCTGAAGCACCACGACCTGTCCGATTGTGAAACGGTGCAATGTCTGGGCCAGGCTCAGTTATCAGCATGGTGAAGGCGGAAGGGTGATTGCCTTGGCCCTCGCGCCAAATTCCTGCGATCGCCAGGAAGGGCGGCCCATTTAGCGTGAAGTGATGTTTTGTTTTTGGGTATTTCGTTCCAGTGAACTCAAAAAAAACCGGATGCCGGAATGAGGCACCGGCTGCTGTTGGCGAAACTTCGTCCTTCCGATCGAAAGTTGAAAACCGGCCCGTCCTTTGGGCCCGATCGCGGAAAACTGAAGTTCATTGGGGCGATACGCCACGACACCACCTTCACGCAGATAGCGGCGAACCGTATTGCGCGCGCAACCGAACTCTTGCGCAATGCGCTTCGCACCCCAGCCGACCTCATGCAGCCGAACCATCGCTGAAACTTCTTCCCCCGACCGCATCTCCTCAACCCGCATTGTTGTCGACAAGGCGAGCTTCGATGGAAATTCTTCTTGCATCCACTGATCCTCTCAAAAATGAGGGGTCAGTTCTTCGTTCGGCGCCAAGTCATCAGATGCAGATCGACTTTGGCGACATGCCAGTTCGACACCGCCTGCATCATCTTGCAATATTCCACCCACTTCACGTGCTGTTCGTACGCGTTGCACATGGCTTGAGATTATCGCAGAAAGGATGATCTTTCGAGAGGGCGGGCGGCTCTCTGTCTGGATCGGGCTGTCGGCGAAGCTGAAGCCCCGCGACGCGGGTCTTCTCCCGTCCGGGCGTCCATCCCTGCCGAAAGTCTCGGTACCACTCGCAGAGATGGAGGATTGTAGCTGTGCTGAAGGCCGTCAGACGATGCCTCGAAAAGAGGAAGGCGATCCGTGCCGATGGCGGCGAGACGCCCAGGTGTTCATTCTTCTCGACAAGCGCACCGCCTACTATGAGGCACAGCGTCGCGCGGCGCGGTCCCGGGTTCATGGCGATACCCGCGAATTCGCCCATTGGGCGAAAGTCGCCGCCGAGATCGCGCGCATTGCCCCAGAGGGGGAATGGACATCGAGGTCGTACGTGCGGTCGTCGATGACGAGCTCGATCGTCTCCGACCTGGGTCAAGGCGCAGGATTTGACAGCGTTCTCTCGAATATCGACTACGACGTGCGCAGCACTTTCTCATACCACTTGATCAGCCGATCCCGCTTCAGGCGCGAGAGCCTTTGGACCCAGAAGATGCCGCCGAGTTGATCAATCTCATGCTAGTGACACACCGCAAGCAGACCGTCGGCCTCCTCGATCTGCTCGATGCCGTCCAGATCTCGATAACCTACACGGACGCGGGCCTGGCGTTCGATGTCCTCCGTCACTCCGGGCATCGAGACGCTGCCTTCCGTATGACGGGTCATTTCGGGAGAGGCCCAAAGAATGGTGGGATTGACGTAGGTACGAAGCGCCGATGTGGGCGAAAGTTCGATGACGACCAGCCGCTTCGGAATGCCGATATTGGGGGCGGTTATTCCGATGCCAGGCGCCGCGCGCATTGTGTCCGCCAGGTCGATCGCGAGGCGACGCAAGTCTTCATCGAAGCCGGCTACGGGCTCGGCGACAGCACGAAGGCGACGGTCGGGAATCTCACGATCGACCGGACCGTCACCTGTCACTCCTTTGTCTCGGCGGTCACAATCTCGGACGTCAGCTGATCTTCAGGCCGATCTTGCGGCGTCTCGCTGCCGGCGACGCCACGGGCTCGGGCGTTACAGCCTTTCTTCCCAGGCCGCTTGCCTTCGCAAGCTGAGACCGCGCAGCGGCGTAGTTCGGCGCAACCATCGGATAGTCCGCAGGCAGGCCCCACTTTGCGCGGTACTCATCCGGCGTCAGATCATAGTGAGTGCCGATGTGACGCTTGAGCGATTTGAACTTCTTGCCGTCTTCCAGGCAGATTATGAAATCCGGCGTCACCGATTTCTTGATCGGCACCACCGGCGCGCGCCTTTCTTCCGGCTGCGGTCCAGATGGCGTCTGCAGCTTGCTGACCGCGGCAAAGGTATCGGCAATGATACGGCCAAGTTCAAACGCTGGAAGCGGGTTGTTCCTCACATAGGCGGCAACAATATCTGCGGTCATGCCAAGCACATCTGCGCTGGGCTCTGCGATTTCTTCGGTCATTTGGCCAACTTTCTCATTTTCTGCGGCACCCCTCCTGCTTCGGTGAAATCGCTACAGGAAAGTTTGCCCGTTGCACAGGCCGGGATCGCCGTCGATATCTCGAAACCAGACCGCAGGTCGCTACTACCCTCCGGGACGGACCCTTCATAGCAGCAGATATACGGTTCGCCGGCCGATCTGAATTTGATCTCTTCGATGACGCTGTCTGTGTCGTTCAATCCATATATCAGAGCGCGGAGCCGGTATTTCGGTCGGCGCTGCTGCGATCGAGGTACTCGCCATTCCCGAGGTTCGGATTCGGAAAGGTCGGTTCAGGCGGCTCTCTTGTGGTGGCCACCCCAATAGGGCCCAGGATCGCCCTCATTTCGTCGGCGAATCCCATGGTCTCCGTCCCTGACCGCCCGCGAAGCCAGGAGCTCGGCACTCCGTTACGATCGTCGTTCCAGTCCACCAGCCAGCAGATTAGGGGACTGAGTGGAATATCGCGATGGCGGAACAGCACATTGTTCTTGGGCGCGTCCTTGAACCTGGTTGAGATGTAATCGCGAAGCGCATGATAGTGAATGTTCTGGCGGGCCACCTCGACAGCCGGTTGTTCCGGCCGCGCGCGGTGCCAGTGCGAAAGATGGTAATAATCGAGATAGGCATTGAAGCGGATCGCAAGGACATCGGTGTAGGGACCGAACCGCGCCTGATCGTCGACAATATCGAAGCCCGCATAGACTTCGATCTGAATGTGAGGATGAAGCGACAGGGTCATGTATTGGTTGTCGTGGACTCGTGGCAATCCGACAGCCTGCAGATACTTCACGAACCGGCGCCCATTGGTCGTCAGCGGCGCGATGAACGTCGGATATTCGAGCTTGCCATAGAGAGATTCGCTGATATCGGCCGCGTCTATCAGCGCGATATGGTGCCGGGCAAGCAGACTGAAATAGGTCGAGAAGAAGGGGTAGAGACCAGCCCGGTTGAACGTGTAGGTGATCGGAATCTGGCCCTCCCGCTCCCGCACAGTTTTGCGAATCATGTCGGCCAGCAAGCTCGAATGGAACTGAAGTTTGCTGCAGAGCCCCCATAAACCTTCGACGAAGAGGTCAAGCGCCGTCACCTCGACGATACCACGACCGCTTCCGTCCCGGTGCACCAATGCCTCGAGCTCCTTGCGCAGTGCAGCGTATTGATCGCTGGAATAGACCGTCAGATCGAAGCGCCCATGCAGGTTAGCTTCGAAGGCCTTGTCGAGCTTGTTCGTCTTCGAGAACGTGATACTCGCGACACCATCCTGATCGTGCTGTTCCTCGGAGAACGCGCTGCTCACATCGACCCAATAGACGTTGCCGTCGTCGGGGTGATGGATCAGCAGGAAGAGTGGGATGGAGAGCTTGCGCCAATAGTCCAGATCGTCCTTGTGCGGATAGAATTTGAAGGACGTTTCGCTCTCCGAGCGGATATAGCTCCGGCCCGACTTGACCTGGACACCGATGATCTTGCCGGTCGGAAATTCCCCCAATGCAATTTCAATGGTGCCGTCGACACCAACGTCCTCTTCAATCAGGCTGCGCCAGATCAGGTCCAGCTCGTTGCATGCCTGTTCGACGGCAATGACTCCCGCCCGACCCTGCTTTGCTGTGCGGCTCCGTTTCTTCACAAGATGTCCCCTCCTCGCCGCGCAAATGCGGTATGCGCCCGCGACGGTCTATCTGCGGTGCATTGTTTGTGTGCATCCACTTACATCCAATACTCTTGATCCGCAGCCCGGCAAGCGCGAGCCTGACCGGGAATGCCGAAGGCCGTCACCCGCGGGTCGGGCTGTTGGCCAAGCTGAAGCCCTCTTTCAGGCGGCCCGCCCTAAGGCGGAGCGCGGAGCATTGCAAAAAAGAGAGGGCCTCTGCCGCCGCGATCGCTCGGCGTCGGCCTTATCGAAGCCAAAGAAGCCAACGCCTACTACGACGGACATGGACATCGGTGTCATGCGCGCCGTCGCAACCGAGGGGGAGCGATTGCGCGCCCGACGGCCGCTTTCTCTGCCGCTTGCGTGCTGCGGGCCTGCGAGATCACGGGGAGGGGATCACCGGGCGTTGGGAATTGCGCAGTCCTCATCCCGTAGCCGCAAGGTTTTGCTGACTTTTCGAAATTATCCAACTTGACGAACTTGCATTCCGTGTCCACATTGGTGGAAACAAGAGGTTGTCGTCATGGCCGCTAAAAAGCGAAGCAATCATAGCGAGACCGCGTCGCATGTGGGAGTCGCGACCTTGAGCTTCACGACAAAGCTGCCGGCACAGGCAGATTTCAAGAAGGTGTTACTCGAACGCTATCAGGAAGCGATCGCGCGCAGCCGCAAGGTCGGCCATCGCGTATCGTTCCGCGTAGAAGTCGATCCGACCGCAGGCGCGCAGACGATCACGCCGGTCGACGAACAGCCTATTGCTTCGGGCGATGCGTTTCCCGTCGAGGACATGGGCAAGCCCGACACCGAATTGGAAGCGGCCCTTGCGGCGGCGCACGAGCGCGGCCGTAAGCGTGTTGCCGAGATTGTAGCCGGCGAGGAAATGCTGAGTGCGGAAGCGTTTGCCAAACTGCTCGGCACGTCGCGGGTGACGGTCAACGCCAAACGGCAGAGCGGGCAGGTGCTCGGGATCAATGGCGCCAAGCGCGGCTTCCGCTTCCCTATATGGCAACTCGACAAGGACGGCCGGCCGTTCGGGGCATTGCCGGAGCTACATGCGACGTTGGGCAATAGTGCCTGGGCGGTCTACCGGTTTCTGGTGTCGCGTCATGGCGCGCTCGATGGGGTGACAGGTCTTCGAGCTCTTCAGCGGGGCAATAACGCCTCGGTGTTGGCTGCGGCGGAAGGTATGGCTAGAGGCGATTTCGACTGAATGCCTGGTCTTCTATCTCCACTCGATTTCTCGCGCGCAAAGCTCGAAATCGAGACGATACCAACGGGCCGGACATTCGGTCGGATCTACTGGAGCACCCATCCAGATCCGCTCGGATATGGGAAGTCGCCAAGCCGGTTTAGCGATCCTCGGCGCCTTGTCGCCCCCAATGGATTTGGTGTTCTCTGCCTCGGTGACTCCCTCCAGGGATGCTTCCTCGAAGCCGTGCTTCGCGACCGGCGCGAAGGACTTCTTGACGATCTTCCGATAGATGAGGTGGAGCTCACTCAGCGGCGGTTCGCGGAGATCGTCACGACTGAGAATCTCCGCCTAGTCGAGCTCAGAGGCGACAAGGCCGTCAGAATGGGTGTGCCGACGGATGTAGTTCGGGCGAAGCGCCAGAGCCTGGCACGCCAGTGGTCACTGGCGTTTTGCGAGCACCCGTCTGGGCCCGACGGAATGATTTATCCCTCGCGTCTGAATGGCGCGACCAATCTCGCTATTTACGATCGTTCAGTAGGTAAGTTTCAAGACGGAAGAGGGACGGGCGAAGAGCAAACGAGCGTGGAAGCACCGAGCCTTTTACGTGAGCGACGTCGGAGACAGGACATGGATGGGGAGGCTCACCATTTGTAATTGAAGGCTTTATTCATTTGGCACGATCGGTGCAGCGGATGATCCGCAAACGTTGCGCGCGACCGATATAATGAGAGGTGAGCGCCATCAGGATTCCTGCGTTAACGGTCCACTCGGTCTTTACGGTGTGGCCGCCGCGCGGGCGCCAGGACTCGGTCACCCGATGGTCACCGCAAGAACTGGCTGTGCCCGGCGACTATCGACTTTTATGCGTTCGATCTGCTGCAGCTCGACGGCGAAGATCTGACAAGGCTTCCTCTTGTTGAGCGCAAGGCGAAGCTGGAGGCGATCTTGCCTGCGAAAAATCCGGTCCTTCGTTACTCCGACCATATCCTCGGCCGCGGAGAAGAGCTGCTTGATCGCTTCTGCGCTGCCGGCCTTGAGGGCGTCGTCTCAAAGCTCGCGGATTCGAATTATGTGGCGGCCCGCGGCGCAAGCTGGCTGAAGATCAAATGCATCAGGCGACAGGAATTTGTGATTGTCGGCTGGACGCCGTCCGACAAGGTCCGCGCGTTTCGGTCCTTGATCCTTGGCGTTCATGACGGCGGCAAGCTGCGTTACGCCGGGAAAGTCGGCACCGGCTTCGATACCGCTGAACTTCTTCGTCTCTTAAAGATCATGGCGCCGCTTGAGCAGAAGGCCGCGACCGTCGACGCACCACGCGCCGAAGTGCGCGGCGCACACTGGCTCCGTCCGAAACTGGTCGCTGAGATTGCCTTCACCGAAATGACAAATGAAGGGACGTTACGACATCCGAGTTATCTTGGTCTCCGCGAAGACAAGAAGCCGGAGGCGGTCGTGCTCGAGACGGAACGTCATGCAGCCGATCTAGCCGCGTCTGCGACAACCGCCATCGCGATAAGTAACCGTGACCGCGTCATCTATCCGGAGTCCAACATCACCAAGGGACAGCTCGCCGACCATTACGCAGCGGTCGCGGCGATCATGCTTGCTTGGGTTGGCAGCCGGCCGATCAGTCTGGTTCGATGCCCACAGGGCCGCGCGAAGAAGTGCTTCTTCCAAAAACACGACGCCGGCAGCTTTGGCGACAAAGTCCACCACGTCGGCATCACGGAGAAGGACGGGCACGAGGAACCATATCTCTATGTCGACGATGCGGATGGACTCATGACTTGCGTCCAGATGGGAACGATCGAGCTACATGGATGGGGGGCTCGGATCGAGGATGTCGAAAAAGCCGACCGCCTCGTGTTCGACCTCGACCCCGATGAAGGCCTCGATTTTGAGGCCATCCGCGCCGCTGCCTTTCAGTTCCGCGCTATCCTTAAATCTCTGGGGCTTACGACTTTCCCGATGCTGACGGGAGGCAAAGGAGTGCACGTCATCGCGCCGCTCACCCCTGGCGCCGAGTGGCCACAGGTGAAGGACTTCGCGTCTCGCCTGGCGCAGGCGGTCGCCCGGAGCGATCCGGCCCATTTCACGGCTGTGTTGTCAAAGGCGCGCCGCAAGGGTCGCATCTTTGTGGACTATCTACGCAATCAGCGCGGGGCGACCGCGATCATGCCCTACAGCGCAAGATCACGTCCGGGCGCTCCTGTCGCGGCACCGATCACGTGGGCGGAGATGAAGACAATAGATGCGCCCTCTCATTTCCACGTGGGCGATGCTCCTGAATTAAAGAAACGCGCAGCCTCCAAAGCTCTGGCTGGATGGGGTCGCGCTGACCAATCCTTGCCCAATCTGTAGCGTACGTGAAGAGGCAGTAAAGCCGGGATTTAAAGGGCAACGCGGCGCTCATGGCCTTGCCTGATTGGAACCTGCGGAGATCGGCCTCCGTTTGGCTGAAGCCATGGCAAAAATCAATCCGAGGACCGTCGCCAGTCTTTTGAGGGAATACGCACAACGGGCGTCTATGCGCGGCGACAATCCCTATCGCATAAAGGCATACTTGCGCGCGGCAGACAGTCTGACGGCCCTGTCGCAGCCGCTTGATCGGATCATCGCCGCCGGCGCCCTCACCACGATCCCGGGGATCGGTGACGCGATCGCAGACATCGTGACCAAGCTTTACCAAACCGGCACGCACCCGAGCCTTGAGAAGCTGCGCGAGGATGTTCCAGCGGGAGTGATGGAGCTGTTTGCCATACCCGGGCTTCGTCCTGATAAGATACTGAAGCTTCATCAGGCGCTCGGCGTGAACTCGCTGGCGGAGCTCGAGGCCGCAGCAAGAGAAGACCGCATACGCCCAGTCAAAGGCCTCGGCGCCGCGCTTCAGACAAAGCTCCTGCAGAACCTGGCCATCGTGCGAAGCGGCGAAACGCAACTTCACCTGCACAAGGCCGCCGCCCTTCTCGACCATGCGGTCATATCGGTGAAGCAAGAGCATCCAGAGTTTTCGCGCGTCGAAATTGCGGGCGACTTCCGGCGCGGTTGCGAGCTCGTTTCCGATTTCGCCCTGGTAGCGCAGGGCAGAAAGTCGACGACTGAAATCGAGGATACGACGCTCAGGCTTGTTGTCACGGACAGGAAGCACTTTGGCGCGAGCCTGCTCGAAGCAACCGGTTCGGCAGACCACCTCGAACAACTGAAGACGTTCGCGGCCCACAAGGGATTCACCCTAAACGCCGACGGGCTTCATCGCGGGAGAAAGCTGATCGCGTCAGCGACAGAAGAAGAAATCTATCAAGCTCTAGACCTGCAGTTTATCGAGCCTGAATTGCGCGAAGGCACCGACGAGATTGAGCGAGCGGCAAAGCAGAAGCTGCCCGCCCTCATTCGGGATGAAGATCTGCATGGCATCCTGCATTCTCACACGACCGCATCCGACGGCACCGAAACGCTTGAGGCAATGGCTGAAGCCACGCGCAACCGCGGTTTCGAATACTATGGTGTCGCCGATCATTCGCAGTCCGCTCACTATGCAGGCGGCCTTTCGTTGCAGGAGATTGCTGAACAGCACCGCGAAGCTGACCGGCTGAACAAGGCATACAATGGAAAATTTCGCATACTGAAGGGCATCGAGGCGGACATCCTGGCGGATGGCTCGCTCGATTACCCGAATCACATTTTGGAGCAGTTCGATTTCGTCGTCGCGAGCGTGCACAGCCGCTTCAAGTTGCCGAAGAAGGAACAGACGGAGCGTATCCTTGAGGCGATCGGAAATCCTCGGACGACAATCATCGGGCACATGACCGGTCGCCAGCTGTTGCGCCGGCCCGGTTATGATCTCGACGTCGACAAAGTCCTCAAAGCGTGTGCGAAACACGGCGTCGCTGTCGAAATCAACGCACATCCGTGGCGACTCGACCTCGACTGGCGCTGGCATCAAAAGGCACTCGATCAGGGCTGCATCTTCAGCATCAATCCGGACGCTCATTCGATTCGCGAGCTCGACCACATGCATTGGGGTGTCGAGATGGCGCGCAAGGGCGGTGTCCCTGCGAAGCGGGTCCTGAACGCGATGCGTTTGACGGCCCTCCTTGCGCATCTCGCACGGCGCTGCCGCGAACGAGGCATAGGCATCGATGAATGAAATGCAGCGATCCCTGATCGACATGGTCTGGAGATCCGTAATGGAAGATGTCCCAGCTAACCTGGACACCTGCCGATCGGGCCGCCTCGACCATTGGAGCCCAACTTGACCAGTCAGAGGTCGCGGGAGGCCGTTTCGATCAGGTGCCACCGCAGTCCGTCGCGGATGGTGCAAAGGCCGAGTTCGGCGCAGCCGCGGTAGTCGCCCAGGGCATGCAAAATTATGCGAGGTTCGCACGAATAAGATCGACGCGAACCCCGTGCTTGCGCCGGTGCGAGGAGCACTCAAAACGTGCCATGAAAAACTGGCGAAGCGCGAAGCTTGCGGACCGGAGCCTCCACCTGGTGCTCGTCTCTGCGCCCCACTTCGCTCATTCGAAGTCTCCTTTCAGCAGCCGGCTTCGAACTCGGCCGCCTGTTAGGACCGGGAACCGCGTTGGCGAAATACCGCATCCAATGGGGCGCGCGCCATCTTCGTTGCTCAGTCCAGCTCGTCCTGGCGCGACCGGGTAATGCCGAACCGATTTGGTCGAGCCTTTGTTCCTGTGGTGGACTGTCCGGAGCTGGGTGGCGAAGGAGGAACTAAGGAGGGACGTGCCAAGTTCGGGGCGATGTACCACCGCCGCCGATCGACTCGAGCGGCTGCTCAGCAACAAGAGAGGCACGGGATCACATGACCGTTCAGATTCGACTTTCCGAGATCGACCACGCCAGGCGCGAGGATCTTGGCGACGGCGCTTGGAGCATCGCACCGGACTTGGGCTATTTGAGGCTAGCAATCGTCAATGTCGTGTTCTTCGGCGCACCGGGCAGCGGAGATCGGAACTGGATGCTGATTGATACCGGGTTGCCGACGTCCCGCAGCAGCATTCTTGCGGTCGCGGAAAAGCGGTTTGGCACCAACGCACGGCCAGCCGCGATCATCCTGACCCACGGCCATTTCGACCATGTGGGAACGGTTCTAAACCTTGCGAATAAGTGGGACGTGCCTGTCTTCGCGCATCCACTCGAGCGCCCCTATTTGGACGGAACCGCATCCTATCCGCCACCGGATCCCTGGGTCGGGGGTGGACTTATGGCGCTGCTTTCGCCGCTTTTTCCACGGGGGCCAATTGATCTTGGCAACCGTTTGGAACTCTTACCTGCCGACGGATCGATCCCCGGAATGCCCGGATGGCGATGGCTACACACACCCGGGCACGCTCCTGGGCATATCTCGCTCTGGCGCGAGAAGGACCGCTCGCTGATCGTAGGGGACGCTTTCATCACCACCGGTCAGGAGTCAGTCTATGAGGTCGCCGTTCAGGATCTTGAGATGCACGGTCCGCCGCGCTACTTCACGCCGGACTGGGATGCGGCGGAAAGATCCGTGAAGCACCTGGCTGCCCTGAACCCGCGGATGGTCATCAGTGGACACGGTGCGGCTGCTGCGGGAGTGGGCATGCGTCAAGCTCTTGACAGCCTGGCTGAGCGGTTCAGGGTGTTCGCCGTCCCGCCGAAATTGAAATTCGTGCGCGAGCCGGCGGCAGTCCAAGGTAGCTGAGGCTAACCGAGCCGTCGTCGTTCTGAAGTATGGTCAAGTTGGGCAGACTCTGTCTCTCGAGCCGGTAGAGTTACCCGTCGGGTCGCGCGCCCCATCGTCGCCGACAAACTCTGACAAGCGGAACAAACCCGGGAGGCGCCGGGTTAGGGCGTTCGATCGGCGCAGGGCGACTGCGGCCAAGCGCCCCGAAGTTCTGCGTCAGGAGAAGACGCCAGATGGAAAACGAGTACCCGAAGGACGCGTCCTCTCCGCCCGCGAGCCGACCGGCAAGAAGTTGTTCGAGTCCACACGCGTCGGCATCCGCCAAGACTTGGCTTTGATTCGCTCATCGGCCAAAACCGTGGAGGAGACCAAATGGCAAATCTGGGAAGATTGGCGATCGCGATGCTTGGCGTTCTGGCATACCAAAACCGCGACAAGCTCTGTGAATTGATTCCGGGAGCGGGGTATCTTAACCCAAACGACCCGCAACGCAGAATTCTGGCTCAGATAACGAATGGCGTGTCGAGGGCTGACCTTGGTGAGATCCTCGACCGGTTCAGGGAGGTGGGGGCAGGATCGAAGGTCGACTCGTGGGTTGGCAGCGGGCCAAACCAACCGATTGAGCCAAGGGACGTCCAAGCGGCAATGGACGAAGGTACACTCACGTCCATGTCGATGCAGACGGGTCTTTCGCGCGAGGAGCTAATCAGAAGGATTGTGCGGGATCTACCCGAGACAGTCAACGAGATGACGCCGAATGGTGAATGGCCGCCTGAGCCGACACATGGCTTGGATAAGTCGACCCTGCTCGACAATGTATCCTAGGGGACACAGCCAGGAATGCAGCCGGCCAAGGCGAGATCCAGGGTGGCAACTCTACACGGGGGGCGCTCCTGCGCGATCGCCTTCATCCGCTCGCGAACCAAGGATCTGTTTCGAGCGCGCCGAACGCTCAACTGGCCGCCATCCTGAAAATGCGGCACCGCTGCATCGCGGCGCCCTCGCTCGCGTATATCGGTGAGCGGAAGAAGGCGCGTTCCTGGCTGGCCAGAGCGCTGGCGATCGATCCGGACGACTTCGTGACGCAGTACAACGCCGCTTGCATGTATTCCGTGCTCGGGGAAGTGGAGGAAGCGGTGCGGTACCTGGAAAGAGCCGTCGGAGGAAGCGTGAGTCAGAACGTATTGGAACGAATCCGTCACGAAGTCATTTCGACGCCATTCGCGATCACCCGCGGTTCGTGCAGCTTCTTAGTTCACTTGCCTTGTGACGCACAGCTGTACTTGCACAAGCTTCGGCCTGCCTAGCAGCCGCGTTCGGTTTGGGTGGCGGATTCAACTGATCGCAGCAACACACGCTCCTTTCTGAAAGATGGAGTGTGAGCCATGAAGCAGCGAAGTCGCATCTACTACTCGGCCGCTCAGCGCCTGAGATTTGGGTTCGATGGCAGGCGGGCGAGTCGATGAGCTCGATCGGACGACGATTCGATCGGGAGTCTTCGTCGGTCCGTTCTTGCCGCCGCGCCTGGGCCTTGCACTGGCGGGCTGCCGGCCTTGCCTGTCGCCGGTGGTGTTTTCCGCCACATTTTGCTGCCGCTGCTTGTGCTGCTCACCTAGCCGCTCGCCATGGGCAAGTATTTCGCCCCGGCATCGTCTCTGCGGGGTTTGCTTCGTCGGCAAAGGACATCGCCAGCTGGCCTCACAGCTGCGGTCGATCGCGGCCGAATCGGGATTGATGCTGGCCGACGCGCTGGCCGGCGGCCGCTTCACCCGCTACAATGATCTGTTGATGCCTGCCGGCATTATTGCCGGGGCCGGCGACCGGTTGTTCGATGCGAAAGCCGAGGCTCTTAGACTACAATCGGAGATTCCTGGTTCCTTTGTCGATATCATCCCGCAGGCCGGCCACATGGTCCACCACACCGCACCGCTAGCTGTTCTCGCCATGGTGGACAGGGTCGCTGCCGCGGCCAGCATGAAGTAGGCCGGCACTGGCGCGATCCCGAAGAAGTGGAATCGCGATTTTCGGAAAAGATCATGCTCAAAAGGTAGGTAGAACCCCGTCCCGACTCTATCGGGTGGCGAATCCGATGATTTACTTCACGGCGGCACGCACTTCAGCGAACCGCATCCTGTGCATCCATCCGCGCCGGTTCGGCTAACATCGACGTCGAGGTCCCGTATCTTGGGGATTTGGCCAGGGGAACGGCCCCAATTCCGTGTTCGGCTTCTGCCTCTCTTTGTGGCTGCCAGCATCTAGTCGTCTGCAAATCGAGGCAACGGACTGACAAGCACCCCCCGCACTACAAGGAGCTGGCGGTCGGAGAACAGATGTAGACATGTTGCACCATCCTTGCGGGTGCGGCTTGCGATGCATACCGACGGTCGAGGCCCTAATGTAACCAAATCAACGGCTCGGCGTTTCGGTCAGCGCCGTTGCAATGAGCGAAGCCACAACCTCACGAGCATAGACTGGCGATTTCATGAGTCGCAATTTTCTGGTGATTGAACCTGAGGAAGGCATTGCCGTGCTCAAGGGGCTTGCCTCCTCGGCGCGGATCTCGATGCTGAAACTGCTGCATGAGAAGGGGCCGATGAATGTCAACGAAATCGCCGCCGAGCTGTCGCTTCCGCAATCGACCGTCTCGACAAACATCCAGGTGCTGGAGGATGCGGGCCTGATCCGCACCGAGAACAAGAAAGCGAAGAAAGGCAACCAGAAAATCTGTTATCCGACGGCCGAAGAAGTGCTCGTCGTGTTCAAGGGCGAATATCGTGCGGTCAAGAACGACGCGATCGAAGTGTCGATGCCGATCGGGCTTTACACCGGCTTCGAGGTTACCGCGCCCTGCGGCCTTTGTTCGCCGGACGGCATCATCGGTCTGCTCGATGTTCCCAACACTTTCCTCGATCCGGACCGCATGAAAGCCGGTCTGCTATGGTTCACGCGCGGTTTTGTCGAATACCAGTTCCCCAACAATGCCAAGCTTGCCAATGCCGAGATCACCGAACTCGAAGTGGCGCTAGAGCTGTCCTCGGAAGTGCCGGGCACCAGCGCCGATTGGCCCTCGGACATCACGCTGACGATCAATGGCGTCGATGTCGGCACCTGGACGTCGCCGGGGGATTTCGGCGACAAGCGCGGCGTCTTCACGCCCACCTGGTGGAAGCTCAAGGGCTCGCAATACGGTAAGCTGAAGAACTGGCGAATTGCCAATGACGGCACCTATGTCGACGGCCTCAGGATTTCCGAAACCGGCCTCGCCGCACTCGATCTGAAGAGCCATCATTCAATCCGCGTCCGTATCGGCGTCAAGGACGATGCCAAGCGCCCCGGCGGGATCAATATTTTCGGCAAGGGCTTTGGAAATTACGATCAGGACATTGTGCTCAGGATCAAAACCGCGTGAATCGACTGGCCGCGTTGCTGCGCTCAGTTACAGTTCATTGCTAGGCTAGGCTTGCAGCTGGCACCGCCGTCCATGAGGCGACTGGCTTGCCTGACGTGTATAGATCCCTCGTCGCAAGCTTTGCCCACTGGCTGCGAATCCCCTGCTACCCTCAATCACCAGTACAAAGGGATCCGTCCCACCAACCAACAGCCAGAGCATCCTCCGTTCCGGCAAATGCCGGAACTTACCATCTAGGCAACTCTCGAAAGTATATGCCGATCCAGGTCACACTTAGCCAACCCGAACCGCCAGCGATGGTTCGTAGCCTCACGCCTGCTCTGGTAGAACAAGGTCAGTTGCCGGCCGTCGATCATCACCGTCGAATGGCCATTCTCGCCGGGCTCACCAGGGTCGAGAACGGGGCCGACGGAAACGTAGGGACCCTTGACGTCATCGGCGATGGCGAAGAAGACGCGCTGCCGGCTGCCGCGCGGACCTTCGGGGAGGAAGCAGGTGGCGTTGAGAAGCACACGACCGTCCGGCAGCTCGACGAGCTGCGCGCCTTCGATCCCCCATTCGTAATCGGGGTGCTCGCGCGCATTGTGATGTGGCACGTCGAGATGATCGAGTATCTTGCCGAGACGTTTCCATGGCCCGAACCAAGAATCGGATTGGCTGCGCGCCAGATAGACATCAGGCTGAGGCACCCTGGTGAATTTGGGCATGCCTGAATAGACGATATAGCGCTTGCCGCCGATGATTGCGGGGTGGGGATCGTAGATGCCGTCCTCATCGGTGTCGGGCAGCGACAATATCGCGGGATTGAGCACCACCCAATGAAAGCCGTCATTGGACACCGCGTGCTCGCAACGTCCGCCGGACTTCATGAATTCGGTCTGGATAAACATGTGGAAGACGCCGCACTCATGAATGACGCCGGGCGCCGCAATGCCAGATCCGGTTACCGGCAAAACGATCGCCTCGTGCTCTGTCCAGGGTCCATAAAGATCCGGCGCTGTGGCGTGGAGGATTTTCCAGCTCTCTGTTGTGACGGTGCCGCTGGAGCCGAAGACGTGCCAGAGCGTGCCGTCGAACACCGGACAAGGGTCCTTCAGATCATCCACAACCTGCGGGTGAAACAATGGAAAGACGTTGGTTTCAAAGTCGATCTTCATTCGCCAGCCATCCCTCGATTCGTCTCGGTCTCCATTCAAATGAACCACCGGCGCGACTCAGATGAATCGATTCCAAGCGTATTTATAGCTCCGCTGATGAACGGTTGTTGAACGATTGAAGGATTTGAACCGCTCTGTGGCAAAGGGCCACATTTGGGAGCCCGACCTGACGCGAGGGGCTTCATCATGTGGATCGAATGGGGGCGGCCGGCTCGCCCCTTCTCTGTCGAGCCGTCGCAAGTGGAGCGGACGGCTGGTCTCGCCCGAGACAGTTTGGAGCTATGGAACAACTTATCGGGATGGAAGTTATATAGAAGGCTGCGAACTTCATGTCAAAGCTGCCTCGATTGACTTTTGTTAGTCGAGGCATTTTGTAACTATATCGAAGGATAATCTACATGGAAATGGCGGCGGGCCGGGCCAAAACACCAAAAAACCCTGTACAACCGTCTATTTTAATTTGCTTTTCACACCTCCGATGGAATTTTGTATTCCAAAGACCGCAACAGATCCTGACGCTCGCCTCAAAACAGCAACAGCTAATTTACTTCGAAGAGCCGATCTTCGATGAGAGGCGCCACGCTTCGATGCGGGTGCACAATATTACCCCCAAGATCAGAATAGTGACGCCGCTGATCCCAGTTGGTACTTCCGCGACCAGGGCGGACGCAATCCAGCGCAGGTTCGTCGATCAGATCCTCGCCTCCACGCCGCATGACCGATTGACGACCTGGTATTACACGCCCATGGCGCTACGCTTCAGCGATCATCTCGCCTGTGACGTCTGCGTCTACGACTGCATGGATGAACTCTCCGCGTTCAAAGACGCTCCCGCAGAGTTGACGCAGTTGGAAAAGGCGCTGTTGCAACGTGCCGATGTCGTCTTCACGGGCGGGCAGAGCCTCTACGAGGCCAAGCGCAGCTTGCATCGGGCGATCTTTCCCTTCCCGAGCAGCATCGACGTTACCCATTTCCATCAGGCTAGGGCGCCAGGTGAAGACCCGTTCGATCAGGCCGACATACCTCACCCGAGGGTGGGGTATTTCGGGGTCATCGACGAACGGCTCGACGTTGAACTTATCGCGCATGCGGCTGCCGCAATGCCAGACGTGCATTTTGTCATGCTCGGCCCTGTCGTCAAGATCGATCGGGCGAGCCTTCCCACGGCAGGCAATCTGCATTGGCTGGGCGGCAAGTCCTATGCAGACCTGCCGAACTATCTCAGGCATTGGAGTGCCGGCTGGATGCCGTTCGCGCTCAACGAAGCGACCCGCTACATCAGCCCGACCAAGACTCCCGAGTTTCTTGCGGCAGGACTGCCGGTGTTGTCCACGGCGATCGTCGACGTTGTGCGTACCTACGGCGTCGAAGGCCTTGTCGAGATTGTCGAGGCGGAGGACATCGAGGCCAAGCTTCGCTCGATCCTGGCCCACCCCCGCGATTTCCTGGTCAAGAAGGCCGACGCCTACCTCGCCGACATGTCCTGGGAGAAGACCTGGAGCGCGATGGCTGCCCACATCGAGCGCGCCCTTGCGATGAAGAGCGTCGTCCCATTCCTGAGGAGGGCGTGAGCGTGTTCGACTGGTTGATCGTAGGGGCCGGTTTCGCCGGCAGTGTGCTGGCCGAGCGTATCGCATCGCAACGGCAGGAAAGCGTCCTGATCATAGACCGACGAAATCACGTCGGCGGCAATGCCTATGACTGCTACGACGAGGCCGGAATCCTAATTCACCGTTACGGGCCTCACATCT
>NZ_JAMYRR010000033.1:0-20000 GCF_040321535.1 Mesorhizobium sp. M0340
ATCTCCCCGCCCCATTGGTTCCCCCCTGCGTGGCCCCGCGCCGGGACCGGCGGGCCGGTGGCGCTATACCCGTCGTCGGTAAGAAACCCGACGCCGCGCGGGCCCCCGGGGGGCGCCGCGCCCGTCTTGGCACCCCCCGAAGTCTTGGCACCCCCCGCAAACGGCAATTCGAAATTGAGCGGCGCCATCACCGCGCGTCCGTTGACGAGCTTGCCGTCGATGAGGTTCATCGGCGGCGAGCCGACGAAGCTTGCCACGTAGGTGTCGCGCGGATTGTTGTAGATCTCGTACGGCGTGCCGGTCTGGACGATGCGGCCATGGTTGAGCACGCCGACCTTGTCACCCATCGACATCGCCTCGATCTGATCGTGCGTCACGAACAGGAAGGTGGCGCCAAGCTGCATCTGCAGGTTCTTCAATTCGGTGCGCAGCGCCTCGCGCAATTTGGCGTCGAGCGCCGACAACGGCTCGTCCATCAGGAATACCCGCGGCTTGCGCACGATGGCGCGGCCGATCGAGACGCGCTGCATCTCGCCGCCTGAAAGCCTGTCGGTCTTGCGGTCGAGCAGATGCTCGATGCGCAGCGTCCTGGCCGCGCGGTCGACACGATCCTTGATCTCGGCATCGGGCAGCCGGCGGATCTTCGGCTTCAGCGGAAATTCGAGGTTCTGGCGCACCGTATAGCGCGGATAGAGCGAATATTGCTGCAGCACCAGCGCCACGTCGCGCTCGGCCGCGCCCCAGTCGGCGACATCGACGCCATCGATGAAGACCTGGCCTTCGCTCGGTTTTTCCAGGCCGGCAATCATGCGCAGCGTCGTCGTCTTGCCGGCGCCGGTCTCGCCAAGCAGGACGAAGAACTCGCCATCGGCGATGTCGAGATCGAGCCCGGTCAAGGCGGTGTGGTTACCGAACTTCTTTGAGATGTTCTTGAGCTGGATGTGGGCCATCAGAGTCTCACTCCCAGCGATTTGCCGCTCGCCGTGTCGAAGAAATGCGCCTGGCTGGGATCGATTCTGACGAAGACCCTTTCGCCGGGGCCGCTGATGAAGCCGCTCTTGGTGCGCGCACGCAGCATCTTGGAGCCGACCTTGAGGTCGACGATGTCGAAGGACCCGAGCGGCTCGACGATCTGCGTCTCCACCGGCAGGAACCCCTCGGCGGCTTCGCGGCGGACGAGGACGCCTTCCGGCCGGATGCCGAGCGCGAGTTGGCTGCCGGCATGGCCATTGAGCTTCGACAGCAAGGCGCGCGGGAATTCGAAGCCAGCGGCCGCATCGCCGACCGTGACCGAGGCCGATGAGGGTTTCTCGGTCACCGAAACGTCGGCGACGTTCATCACCGGGCTGCCGACAAATTGCGCGACAAAAAGATTCGCCGGATGCGAATAGACCTCGTCCGGCGAGCCGACCTGCTGCAGCACACCTTCATGCATGATGACGATGCGGTCGGCGAGGCTCATCGCCTCGATCTGGTCGTGGGTGACGTAGATGCTGGTCGAACCCTGCTTGATGTGCAGCCGCTTGATCTCGGCCCGCATCTCCTCGCGCAGCTTGGCATCGAGCGCCCCGATCGGCTCGTCCATCAGCATCGCCTTCGGCCGCCGCACCAAGGCCCGGCCGATCGCCACGCGCTGCATGTCGCCGCCGGACAGCGCCGACGGTTTCTTGGCGAGGAGATCGCCGATCTGCAGCGTCTTGGCGACCGAGCGCACCTCGCTGTCGATCTCGGCCTTGCTCTTGCGCGTCGCCCTCAGTGGAAAGGCGATGTTCTCGTAAACGCTCATATGCGGATAGAGCGAAAACGATTGGAAGACCATGGCGATGTCGCGGTCGGCGGCCTTGAGGTGCTGGACCGGCTTGCCGTCGATGAGGATGTCGCCGCCGTCGATCGTCTCCAGTCCGGCAACGGCCCTGAGTGTCGTCGTTTTGCCGCAGCCCGACTGGCCGAGCAGCACGATGAACTCGTTATCGTCGATCTTCAGGTTGAGGTCCTTGATGACCTGGACGGCGCCGAAATATTTCTGGACGCCGCGAAGCTCGATCTGGGTCAATGCTGTGCCCCCGGATTTGTCCCTTGCCCGGTGCCGGCCTTCTCCTCCGGCGCGATCTTGGAGGTGATGTTGAAGCCAATCAGGCCGATCAGGATGATGGTCACGCCATAGCTGTGCAGCAGCATGTGCCATGGCTGGCAGAGCGCTATGATGCCGAGCACCATCAGCACCTGGCTGCCCGGTTCGAGATATTTCTGGTTGATGTCGCGAAAGCTCATTTGCGGATCGCTCCGAAGGACATGCCGCGCAACAGGTGGTTGCGGAGCAGGAAGGTGAAGATCGCGACCGGCAGCAGGAACAGGAAGGTTCCGGCGGCGATCACCGTCCAGTCCGGCAGGCCGGCGCCGACCTGGCTGGGAATGAAGGGCGGTGCCGTCTGGGCGCGGCGGCTGGTCATGATCAGTGCGAAGGCATATTCGTTCCACGCCGTGATGAAGCAGAACACGGCGGTGGCGGCGATGCCGGTGGCGGCCTCGGGCAGCACGATCTTGAAAAAGGCCTCCATGCGCGTGTAGCCGTCGACGAGCGCCGCCTCTTCATACTCCTTCGGGATTTCGTCCATGAAGCCCTTCATCAGCCAGACCGAGAAAGACAAGTTGAAGGCGGTGTAGAGAATGATCAGGCCGACATGGGAATCGTTGAGCCCTACCGCCCGGTACATCAGGAACATTGGGATGGCGACGACCACCGGCGGCAGCATGCGCGTCGACAGGATGAAGAAGAGCAGATCCGCCTCTCCCTTCACCTTGAAGCGCGAGAAACCATAGGCGGTAAAGGTGCCCATGCCGACGGCCAGGACGGTCGAGGTTATGGCGACGATCAGCGAGTTCATGAAACGGCTCGGATAGCCCGACCACTGCACCTGGCCCTTGCCGTCGCGCACGATCTTTTCGCCGCCATTGAAGACGACGCGCTCCCACCACGGCGCAGCCGCGTACTCCTCCGGCGACGGCGGGCTGCGCAGCTGCGAACGCTTGGTGAACAACTTGACGAAGGGCGATATCTCCGGCTGGAAAACCACCGTCGGCGGAATGGTGGTGGCGAGGTTGCGCGGCTTGAACGCCGTCGAGGCGATCCAGTAGATCGGCGCCAGGAAGATGATCGTCACCAGCAGGACAGCGACGATGGCGACCCGGTTGAGGGTGATTTCGGAAGAAGTGCGGACTGCGGCCATCTCAGCGCTCCTTCACCTTGTTGAGGTATTTGACATAGATGTTGGTGATCGCCAGCACCATGATCAGCACGATGTAGGCGAGCGCGCAGGAACGCCCGGTCTGCCATTCCTGGAACGCCATCTTGTAGAGCCGGATCGAGATCAGCTCGGCCGTCGGCTGGCTGGTCAGGATGTAGGCGAGGTCGAAGGTCTTGAACGCCTCCATGGTGCGGAAGATGACCGCGATCATCAGGATCGGCGCAACCAGGGGCAGCGTTATGCGGAAGAAGGTGTAGAACGGCCCGGCCCTGTCGATCGCGGCTGCCTCGTAGAGATGCTTGGGCACGGCCGACAGGCCGGCCAGCGACAACAGCATGACGAAGGGCGACCACATCCAGATGTCGGTCAGCGCGACCGCGTAGAGCGCCATTTTCGGATTCGACAGCCATTCGAAGGTACCGAGGCCCAGCGCATAATTGATGATGCCGAAGGACGGATCGTAGAGCAGCTTCCAGAACAGGCCAACGACGGCCATCGACAGCATCATCGGCAACAACAGGAGCGTCGTCAGCAGGCCCTTGAGCGGAATGTCGCGGTTGAGCAGCATGGCCACGCCGAAGCCGACGAGCAGCTGGCCGGCGACCGAGATGATGACGTATTTCGCGGTGATGGCGAAGTTGGACCAGACATAGGGATCGCTGAGCAGGTCGCGATAGTTTTGCAGCCCGACGAAATTCGCCGCCGCGCTGGTCGAGGCGCGGAAATCGGTGAACGAATAGCCCAGCGAATAGATCAGCGGGAAGATGTTGAAGACGATCAGAAACAGGATCGTCGGGATGATGAAGAGATTGCGGATCGAAATGTCGCTTAGACCGCGAGCGGCGGCCCGCGAGGACCTGTCCAGCGTGGTGATCATTGTGGTCGCCAAGACCCTGCTCCCAGTTCAGAAATCAGAAAGATTTCAAAAATCAGAAAAAGAAACGGAGGAGGCACGAGCGCCCCCTCCGTGAAACTTCATGCTTATTGGCCGCGGCCGTATTTCTTGAAGGTCGCGTTCCAGTCGGCTGCCAGTGCGTCCAGCGTCTCCTTGGCGGTGCCTTCGCCGCCGATCATGTAGGGATAGATGCGCTGGTTGAGCTGCTGCAGCAGTTCCGCATATTCCGGAACCGCCCAGAAGTCCTTGACCTTGAACATGGTCTCGTAGAACGCCTTGTTATAGGGCGTGGCGTTCTGGAATTCGGGCGACTTAAGCACGGCGGCACTACAGGTGTAGCCGCCGAGCGCTGCCCACTTCTTCTGGGTCTCGTCCTTGATGAACCATTCCAGGAACTTCGTCGCCTCTTCCTGCTTCTGCGAGTAGGAAACGATGGAAATGCCCTGACCGCCGAGTGCGGCGAACTGGTCCCCGTTCGGGCCGGGAGGATTGGCGAAGAAACCGGTGTTCTTGGCATTCGGGTTCGACGCCTCGTTGATCAGCGAGGGGAAGAACGCGAAGTAGTTCATGCTCATCGCCGCCAGGTTTTCAGTGATCGCCTGGTTGTCCTCGACGAAGAACGACTTGGCCCAGCCCGGGGGCGTGAACTTGTAGAGTTCCTTGTAGGCGTCGAGCGCCGCGATCGCCTTGTCGGAGTTGATGAAGCCATCGACCTTGTAGGTCTTATAGTCACCCAGCTCGCCGCCAAAGGAGAACAGCGCGTTTTCGAAGCCCATCGCCATCGCGTCGTAGGAATTGTCGGTGTAGATAGCTATGCCGTATTTCTTCTGGTCCGGACGGTGGAAGAATTCGGCGATGTCGCGCAAAGCCTTCCAGTCCTTCGGCACGTCGAGATCGTAGCCATACTTGGCCTTGAAGGCTTCCTTTTCCTTGGGGTCTTCGAACCAGTCCTTGCGATAGGACCAGCCGACGGCGTCGCCTTCGAGCGGAATGGCCCAGTATTTGCTGCTGCCGCCCGGATATTCGGCATAGTATTTCACCGTGGCCGGTGCCATCACTTCACCGACCTTGTACTTGTTGAAGAAGTCGGTCAGGTCGACATAGTGGCCACCTGTCGAGCCGGCACCTAGCCATTGCGAGTCGCCGACGACCATATCGTAGGCGTCGCCATGGGCGTTGAACTCGGTGAAGGCCTTGGTCTGGAAGTCGGGCCACGGTGTGGTTTCCACCGTGATCTTGACGCCGGTTTCCTTCTCGTACTCGTTGCCGAGTTCCTGCAGGTAATTGGCCGGATCCCATTCCGCCCAGAAGATTGTAAGTTCCTTTTCCTGCGCGTAGACAGACGTTCCGCAGGCGAGCACTAGGCCGATACCAGCAAGCAAGCTGGTCATTGTCTTGCGCATAATGATTTCCTCCCTTGTGCGCATTCTACCGTTCATGAGAACCGGCATCGAGGCCGGCCCTGGTAGTCCTCCCGTGACGGCACCGTTTCGGTCTGTGAGCCTCCTCGCTCGACCGAAACGGATCTCAGCCTTCACGTTTGATCCGCTTTATTTGTCCTGATCTGGTATTACCAATTTAAGAGGAACGTCAAGCCCTTTCTTGGACGATGGCGGACACGCAGACAAGTTGGCTTCTGCGATATCTGCCTGTTTTCCCTGAATTTTCCTACTCCTTGATACATGAATGCCTTACTTGGGCCGCTGCATCGCTAGTAGCATGAATAGCCAGGTTGAGAATCTGGTCGAACCAGATTGGCTTCATCTCACGGCCGACGTCGGCGCGATCCCATTTCCTTCAATCATCGATTCGGTCATAGCCGCGCGTACCAGTGCGCCGGCCGCCCATTGCGCGACCGACATCATCCTGCGGCTATCCAAGCCCCATATATCCTTCAATACGATCAGCATCTCAACACCGAAGATCAGCGACAGCGCCTGCGCAAGCCGCTTGAATTCGCGCGGCGGCAACTGGCCCTTGAGTGGCGCGATCGCATCCTTCAAAAGCTCGATGCGATGGCCGCGCGTGAAGGCCGGTTCGCCACCCAGCGTGCCTGCCTGTCGCTGTGCCCACTGGTCGAGCGACAGTTTCAGCGCCGCCTTGAACGTCGCTTCGAAGGCCTCGATGCGCGGCATGGCGGTGTCGAACAGCTCGGCCACCCGGCGCTCCGGATCGGCAGAGATCGATTGCCAGGTAAGGATCGGCCCGAGCCCTTCGTCAACCACCGCCTGCACCAGCGCCGCCTGGCTCGGAAAATACCGATAAGCGGTGGCGCGCGAGACTTCCGCTGCTTCCGCCACCTCGCTGACGGAGGGCGTGGCGCCCGCCTGCATCAGCTTTGTCGCCGTCTCCAGCATCAGCCGCTTGGTGCGCGCGCGGGCCCCGCGCTCTACCTGCGGGTTCGGCCCTTGGGCGGCATCGTCGTCCATTGCCGCTTGTTGACGTGAGACATTCATGTCAATACGATACGCGCGTCTCAAAAAATTGCAATGGCCCTTCGCGCCGTCGAACGGCCAGGCAAAGGGGCGGCAGCGCCGAACACGCCCAAGACCGGGGAAACGCGATGAAGCGCATCTATGTGGTGGGCACCGCCGACACCAAGGGCGAGGAACTCGCATTTCTGTACGATGCGGTCGCCGCTACCGGCGCTTCGATTGCCCGTGTCGACATCGGAACACGCGGCGCGACCGTGCCGGTCGACATTTCGGCCGACGAGGTCGCCAGCCACCATTCCGAGGGTCGCAATGCCGTGCTCGGCATCGACGATCGCGGCACCGCGGTGGCGGCAATGGCCGCGGCCTTTGCACGGTTTGTCCAGTCGCGCAGCGACATTGCCGGGATTGTCGGTATCGGCGGCGGTGGCGGCACCTCGATCATCACCGCAGGCATGCGCACGCTGCCGCTCGGCCTGCCCAAGATCATGGTTTCGACCTTGGCTTCCGGCGACACCGGACCTTATGTCGACATCTCCGACATCATCATGATGCCGTCGGTGACCGACATGGCCGGCCTCAACCGGCTTTCCCGTGTCTTGCTGCACAATGCCGCCCAGGCGATATCAGGCATGGCGGCAAAGCCGGCGCCGCCGGCCGACGGTAGACCCTCGATAGGCCTGACCATGTTCGGCGTCACCACGCCATGCGTGACCGCGATCGCCGATGAGCTTCGTTCGACTTATGACTGCATGGTCTTTCATGCCACCGGAACCGGCGGCCGCACCATGGAAAAATTGGCCGACAGCGGCCTGTTGTCCGGCGTCATCGACATCACAACGACCGAAGTCTGCGACTTGCTGTTTGGCGGCGTGCTGCCGGCGACCGAAGATCGCTTTGGCGCCATCGCCCGCACCAGGCTGCCTTATGTCGGCTCGGTCGGCGCGCTCGACATGGTCAATTTCTGGGCGCCGCCGACAATTCCAGAACGCTATCGCGGCCGGCTGTTTTATGAGCACAATCCAAACGTCACGCTGATGCGCACCACTGCCGACGAAAGCAGGACGATCGGCGAATGGATCGGGACAAGGCTGAGCCTCTGCCAGGGTCCGGTTCGTTTCCTCATTCCGGAGAAAGGCGTGTCGGCGCTCGACATCGAAGGCGGCGCCTTCTTCGACCCTGAAGCCGATGCCGCTTTGTTCGAGGCGATCGAGCGTACCATCAAACCCGCCAAAACGCGGTGCGTGCTGCGCCTGCCGCTGCACATCAACGATCCGGAATTCGCCTGGGCCGCCACAACGGCCTTCCTCGACATCGCCAGACAGTGAGACACCAAGACATGGCCGCCATACCGCGCAAGAAAATCCTGGAGAAATTCCGCATGATGATCGCCGACGGCGTGCCGATCGTCGGCGGCGGTGCCGGCACCGGCCTGTCGGCCAAGGCCGAGGAAGCTGGTGGCATCGACCTGATCATCATTTACAATTCCGGCCGCTACCGCATGGCCGGGCGCGGCTCGGCCGCCGGCCTGCTCGCCTATGGCAACGCCAACGAGATCGTCAAGGAGATGGCCTATGAAGTGCTGCCGGTGGTGAAGAAGACGCCGGTGCTGGCCGGCGTCAACGGCACTGATCCCTTCGTCATCATGCCGCTGCTTTTGGCCGAGTTGAAGACGATGGGCTTTTCCGGCGTGCAGAATTTTCCGACGATCGGCCTGTTCGACGGCCAGATGCGGCGGAGTTTTGAAGAAACCGGCATGGGCTTCGGGCTCGAGGTCGACATGATCGCCGAGGCTCACAGGCTCGACCTGTTGACCACGCCCTATGTCTTCAACCCAGACGAGGCGCGCGCCATGACAACAGCCGGCGCCGACATCGTCGTCGCCCATATGGGGGTGACCACCGGCGGCTCGATCGGCGCGACGTCGGCTAAATCGCTGGACGACTGTGTCAGCGAGATCGACGCCATCGCCAAAGCGGCACGCTCAGTGCGCGAGGATATAATCCTGCTTTGCCATGGCGGGCCGATTTCGATGCCGGACGACGCCAGATATATTCTCGAGCGCTGCAAGGGCCTGCACGGGTTCTATGGCGCCAGTTCGATGGAGCGGCTGCCGGCGGAAGCCTCGATCGCCAGGCAGACGGCGCATTTCAAGACCGTCACGTTCGGCGCTGCGTAGAGACCAGCAAAAGAAGGTGGGACGATGACCGACAACAGCAAGGTATTCGTATATCCAAAAGACGTCAGCGTTTTTGGCTTCGACTGGGGCAGGCTGTCGCTGACGGTCGCTCCCGAAGTGAACGGCGCAAAGCGATTTTCCGGTGGTGTCGTCGACCTCCCGTCGGGCAAGGGCCATACGCGTCATAACCATCCAGGTGCGGAGGAGATCATCTTCGTCATCTCAGGCGATGGCGAGCAAATGGTCGAGGACGAGAAAGGCAACCCGGTCGTCGAGAAAGTCGGCCCCGGCTGCACCATCTATGTGCCGGAAAGCCGCTTCCACTCGACGCTCAATACCGGCGATGGGCCGATGCAGCTTTTCGTCGTCTATTCGCCGGCCGGGCCGGAACTGGCGTTGCGGGAGTTGCCGGATTTCAGGTTGATCCCGCCGGGCGGGGACACAAGCGCCTAACCTCCGCCCCTGTTCCAGCCCCGGCCCCGATCGCCGAACATCACGTACCCTGTGTCGGTGACCGCCACCGTGTCCTCCAGCTTGATGAAGCCGCGCGTCGGGTGGAGCATGGTCGTCTCGACCGAAAGCACCATGTTCTTCTCCAGCGGCTTTGCGGCATAGGTGCCTTCATAGGTCACCGGATGGTTGGTCATCAGGAACGGCGCTTCATGCGTGATCAGCCCCATGCCATGCGCGAAGAAATCGGTATAGGGCGCAACCTTCGACTTCTTCAGCACGCCTTCGGCATGAGAAATCATGTCACCGCCCAGCGTGCCCGCCTTGACCTTGGAGAAGGCCGCCTGCTGCACTGTCTCGATCTCGGCCAGCAGATCCTCGAGTTCGGCGTCAGGCTCGCCCAGCACGCCCATGCGGCAAAGGTCGCCGATATAGCCGTGGTAGTTGCCGCCGGAATCGATCGACATCACCTCGCCCCGTTTCCACGCCTGCGGCGAGGCGGCGCGGTTGTGGCTGGAGCCTAGCGTCAACAGGCAATATTCGAAATGCGCGCCGCGATTGGTCTCCTCGCGCCTGAGCTGTTCGATGATCTCGCTCTTGGTCGTGCCTTCGCGTGCCCAGCCGATGGTCGCCAGCATGGAATCGGTGATCAGCTCGGAGGCGATGCGCAGCTTCTCCAACTCGGCCTCGGTTTTGATTGCCCGCATGCGCTCCAGCATATCAGTCGCATCGATCAGCTTGGCATCCGGCAGCGCGTTGCGGATCAGCATATAGGCGTCGGACGGCAGGAAGGCGGGCTCGATGCCGATGCGGGCATTGCCCTTGCCGATCTTTCGCAAATGCTCGACCGCCAGATTGGCGGCATCGAGCGTGCCCCAGCAGGCGGCATGCAGTGTCGGCGTCCAGAATGGATGGTTCTGGTGCTCGCCGCCTTCCATGCGGTTGCCGATATAGGCGGCATGCTCCGGCCCACCTTTCTCATAGACGACGACAGGCAGATAACGGCTGTGGCCGATCGCATCCATGGCGGCGAAGAAGATGAACTTGTAGCCGCCAAGCAGATACTGCGTGTTGTGCTTGGAGGTGGCGAGCAGCACGTCCATGCCGGCCTCCTCCATCAGCCCGTCCACCCTGGCCTGGTCGAACGGCACGCCGCCGACGGCATTCTTGCCTGGGGCAATGTTCATGTCTCTCTCCCTGAAATCCTTAGCTGGCCGCTCACTGGCACCGGCTTTTCCGGCTCTGAACCTCGGCTATGCTTAAATCTGCATCACTTTGCCCGATCTGGTCCAGCCAGAACGGGCGAACCAGCCCCAAAGCTGGTCCACCTGCTGCACTTTACTCCAGTCTGGTCCTGCCAGAACCGCGCATCGAACCGTTTCTGTACAACTGGTCCAACGGACGGAAATTTCAAAGCCACGTGAGGATGCGCCAATTCCGTCTTTGGCGAAACCCCGCACAAGGCCCATAATCAGCTTTGCAGGATGCTTACGAGCGTCCGAGGGGTACGGCGGACCCGGCCGGGTCCGCGGAGAGGACGGAGTTCGATCATGCCAGAGTTCACCATTTCCAGACGTACCATGCTTGCGGGTTCGGCATTGCTGCTGGCCTCCACCGCGATGCCGACGATCGGGTCGGCGCAGACGCCGAAAAAGGGCGGACGACTGGTTGTCGCCGCTGATTCCGAGCCGCGCAATTTCAATCCGGCGATCGTCGCCTCGAACGGCGTCTTCTTCATTTCGAGCAAGATCGTAGAACCCTTGGCTGAGGCCTCCTTTGACGGCAAGGACGGGCTCGATCCGCGCCTGGCGCTCAGCTGGGAAGGTGCCGCCGACGGCCTGTCGGTCACGTTCAAGCTGCGCGAGGGCGTCAAATGGCATGACGGTAAACCTTTCACCTCCGGCGATGTCGCGTTCTCGGCGCTGCATATCTGGAAGCCGCTGCAGAATCTCGGCCGCACCGTGTTCAAGGATCTGGAGGCGGTCGACACGCCGGACGAAGCCACCGCCGTGTTCAAATTCGCCAAGCCGACACCGTTCCAGCTGATCCGCAACGCCTTGCCGGCGCTGAGCAGCGTTGTACCCAAGCACATCTACGAGACCGGAAAGATCGAGGACAACCCGGCCAACAACGCCCCGGTCGGCACCGGCCCGTTCAAATTCGCCGAATACAAACCCGGCGAATATTACCGGCTGGAGAAGAATACGGATTATTGGGGCAAGGACGAGCCCTATCTCGACGAGATCATCTATCAGGTGCTGCCGGACCGCACAGCAGCGGCCAGCGCGCTCGAGGCCGAAGAGATCCAGCTCGCCGCCTTCTCCGCCGTGCCCCTCGCCGATCTCGACCGCATATCCAAAGTGCCCGGCCTCAAGGTGATCACCAAGGGTTATGAAGGGCTGACCTACCAGCTCGTCGTCGAGATCAACCATCGCCGCAAGGAGCTGGCCGACCTGAAAGTGCGCCAGGCGATCGCTCACGCCATCGACAAGAATTTCGTCGTCAAGACGGTGTTTCTCGGCTATGCCGCCACCGCCACTGGCCCGGTGCCGAAAAACGACCCGCAATTCTACACCGCCGACGTGCCGACGTACGCCTTCGACGTAGCCAAGGCCAACACCTTGCTGGACGAGGCCGGCTACAGCCGAGGCGATGACGGCAAGCGCTTTTCACTGAAACTGCTGCCGGCGCCCTATTTCAACGAGACCAAGCAGTTCGGCGACTATCTGCGCCAGGCGCTCGCCGCCGTCGGCATCGACGCTCAGCTGGTCAACAACGACTCGGCCGCGCATATCAAGGCTGTTTACACCGACCACGCCTTCGACCTTGCGGTCGGGCCGCCGGTGTTCCGCGGCGATCCTGCGATCTCGACCACCATCCTGGTGCAGAGCGGCATTCCAGACGGCGTGCCCTTCTCCAACCAGGGCGGCTATAAGAACGCCGAACTCGATGCCCTGATCGCCACGGCATCGGAGACGCTCGACACCGCCGCCCGCACCGAACTCTACAAGGAGTTCCAGAGAAAAGTTGCCGCCGACCTGCCACTGATCAACGTCGCCGAATGGAGTTTCATCAGCGTCGCACGTGATACGGTCAAGAACATCGCCAACAATCCGCGCTGGGCGGTATCGAACTGGGCGGACACTTGGCTGGAGGGGTAAGGAAGTCTCTCCAGACTTGCGCGCCGCTTGTGTGGGTGCTCAAGCTTCAACGATGAGAGCTTTTTCGCGCCCCCCTCTGTCCTGCCGGACATCTCCCCCACAAGGGGGGAGATCGGCTGTCATTGTCGCTTTCGCCAATCTCCAGCGTTGCAAGACGGCCGGCAACGCCGAAGCTGCCAATCTCCCTCCTTGTGGGGGAGATGTCCGGCAGGACAGAGGAGGGCGCCGTAGAGCCCGGCACCGAAGACTTGGCTCTCCTATCGGCGTTACGCCATGACCCGCGCTGTCATCCTCGTTCGCCGCCGTCTCGTCGGCAGCATCTTCGTGCTGCTGATTGTCGTCATCGGCACCTTCCTGTTACTCGAAGCCGCTCCCGGCGACGCGGTCGATGCCTACATCGTCTCGACCGGCGGCGACGCCGGGATGATCGAGCTGTTGCGTCACCGCTGGGGTCTCGACCAGACGGAACTGACGCGGCTCGCCAATTATCTTTGGGCGCTGCTGCATCTCGATCTCGGCCAATCGGTCACCTTTTCGCGGCCGATCCGCGACGTCATCCTCGAGCGCCTGCCCAACACGCTGCTGTTGATGGGCAGCGCCACCGCGCTCTCCTTCGGTCTCGGCTCGGCACTCGGCATCTATGCCGGCGCCAGGCCCGGCAGTTTTCGCGATCGCTTTCTGTCCATCGGTTCGCTGGCGCTCTATGCCGTGCCGGGCTTCTGGCTTGGGCTGGTGCTGATCATCGTCTTTGCCGTCGACCTGCGATGGTTTCCGATCGGCGGGATCGAGAGTATCGCCTCGGCCCGGACCGGCCTCGATCGCGCCGCCGATATCGCCCGCCATCTCGTCCTGCCGGTTTCCGCGCTCGGCTTCATCTATCTCGCGCTCTATCTGCGCATGATGCGCGCCGGCATGGCCGAGGTCTGGCGACAGGATTTTGTGCTGGCCGCCCGCGCCAGGGGACTTTCCCGCCGCCGCATCGTGCTCGCTCACGTCGCCCGCAATGCGCTGTTGCCGCTGGTCACCATGCTTGGCCTGCAGTCCGCGCAAATGTTGGGCGGCAGCGTCGTCATCGAAAGCGTCTTTTCCGTGCCAGGCCTTGGCCGGCTGGCGCAGGAAGCGGTGGCGGCACGCGACACGCCGTTACTGCTCGGTATCATTCTCATCAGTTCCGTCCTGGTCGTCATCATCAACCTTCTCGTCGACATCGCCTACGCCTTCCTCGATCCGCGCGTCGGGGCCAGTGAGGCCGGCGCGTGAGCCCGCTTCGCCGCTTTCTTCGGACCCCGGAAGCGATCGCCGGCACGGTCATCCTGACGGCGCTGTCTGCCGTGGCGCTTGCCGCACCTTTGTTCTTTCCGAGCGATCCGCAGGCCATTGCCGGGCCGGCATTGCTGTCGCCGTTCCAGAACTGGTCGCTGCCACTCGGCACCGACCGCCTCGGCCGTGACGTGCTGGCCGAGCTTTTCCACGGCGCCCGCACCTCGCTGGCGGTCGGCCTGGCAGCAGCAGCCACCGCGCTTGCCGTCGGCGCCGTAATCGGCACGTTGGCCGGTTTTGCCGGCGGCCTTGTCGACGAGGTGCTGATGCGCATCACCGACGCTTTCCAGACCGTCCCAGCCTTCCTGCTGGCTTTGGCTTTCGTCAGCATTGTCGGGCCGTCGCTCGGCGTCGTGGTCGCTGCGATCGCGCTGGGCGCCTGGACCGGACCGGCACGCGTGGCGCGGGCCGAAGTGCTGTCGATCCGCGAGCGCGATTTTGTTGCCGGCGCCCGCGTCATCGGCATGCATCCGCTGGAGATCGCCCTTCGCGAGGTGCTGCCCAACGCGCTGCCGCCGGTACTGGCGTTGTCGTCGGTGATCGTCGCCGCGGCTATTCTCACCGAAGCGGCATTGTCTTTTCTCGGCCTCGGCGACCCCAACCGCGTTACCTGGGGCGGCATGATCGCCGAAGGCCGCGCCGTGCTGCGCACCGCGCCCTTCCTCTCGATCGTTCCGGGAATAGCACTCGTACTGACCGTGCTCGGCGTCTATCTCGCCGGCGAAGGCGTCGTCGAGACGACATCGGTGAGGAGGAGCCTGTCGTGACGGCGCTTGCTTCGATCCGCAATCTGACGGTGACGTATCGCCGCGAAGGCGCCGAGGTGGCGGCGCTGAAGCATATCAGCTTCGATGTCGCCGCTGGCGAGCGCCTCGCCATCATCGGCGAGAGCGGCTCGGGCAAGAGCACGTTGGCGCTGGCGATTGCTGGGCTGCTGCCGGCCACTGCCAAGATCGAAGGCCATATCGATTGGCTCTTGCGCCTGCCGCCAATGTTTGGTGCCAAGGCACCCCCCTCTGTCCTGCCGGACATCTCCCCCTCAAGGGGGGAGATTGCGCTTTCATCTCTGCCTTCGCCAATCACTGAAGCTGGCCGAAAGGAACCAGCTGCGGAACTGCCGATCTCCCCCCTTGAGGGGGAGATGTCCGGCAGGACAGAGGGGGGCGCGACGGAACGCCGGCCTAAGTTCGTTCCCCTCAGAGGCCGTGATATCGGCTTCGTTTTCCAGGACCCATCCGCCAGTCTCGATCCGGTCATGCCAATCGGCAAGCAGATCGCGGAAGTCGCGCGCACGCATCTCGGACTTGACTGGCGACACGCCTATGCCAGAGCAAAAATCTTACTCGAACGCGTCCGTCTGCCCGACCCCGATGCCGCTTTGCGCGCCTTTCCACATCAGCTCTCCGGCGGCCAGAAGCAGCGCGTGGCGATCGCCGCCGCGATCGCGGCCGGGCCGAAACTGCTGATCGCCGACGAGGCGACCAGCGCGCTAGACACCATCGTGCAGGCCGAGATCGTCGGGCTGATCCGGCGACTGGTGTCCGAGGACGGCATGACGCTGCTGTTCATCAGCCACGACATCGGGCTGGCCGCCGAACTGGCAGAGCGCATCGCCGTGTTCCGGCATGGCGAGCTGCTCGAGCTAGGTGCGACGGCGCAGGTGATCAGTGCGCCGCGTCACGCGTACACAAGGGCGCTGCTCGACGCCAATCTCGGTCTCGACGCCGAGCCGCTGCTGCAGCGAACATGACCAGTCCGCTGCTCGCCGTTTCCGGCCTGACCAAACGATACAGTAGCGGCGGCAAGATCATCGCCGCGGCCGACGATGTTTCCTTCCACATCGAGCATGGCGAGACGCTGGCGCTGGCCGGACCTTCCGGCAGCGGCAAATCGACGATCGCTCGGCTCATACTGCGGCTCATCGAAGCCGATGCTGGCCGAATCGAATTTGAAGGCAGTGATTTCCTGTCGTTGAACGGCGCCGCGTTGCGCGACCGGCGCGCTCATCTGCAGATGGTGTTTCAGGATCCGCTCGCCGCCTTGAACCCACGCGCCACGGTGGCGCGTGTGCTCGACGACCCCTTGCGCATCCATCACATCGCCTCTCGCGCCGAACGCCCGCGCCGTATCGTCGCTCTGCTGGAACGCGTCGGCCTCAGCGCCGGTCTCGCCGGCCGCGCCATTCACGAAATCTCCGGCGGTCAGCGCCAGCGCGTTGCAATCGCCCGCGCCATCGCCACGAAACCGTCGCTGGTCGTGCTCGACGAGGCGGTGTCGGCGCTCGACGTTTCGGTGCGCGCGCAGATCCTGCGGCTGCTGCTCGACCTTCAACGCGAGGAGCGCATCGCCTATCTGTTCATTTCGCACGATCTCGGCGTCGTCCGTGCCATCGCCCACCGCATCGCCATTCTGGACGGCGGGCGGATTGCCGAGAGCGGCGATGCCCGCACCGTCATCGACGCGCCGCAATCCGCGATCGGCAAGGCGCTGGCGGCGGCAGCGCCAAAACTGTCGAGGATCGAACGGGACGCATCATGACCGACGCCGAAGCCCGAGCCGAAAAACTGTCGCGCGAACTCGATTCCGCCTTCCGTAACCGCGCCGATCTCTATCGTCTGTTGCTCGATGAGCTAACTGCGGAAGTTGGCGCGGAAAAGGCTGAGGCGATCATGATCCGCACCATTGAACGGCGAGGCAGGGAAGTTGCGGCGGCGGCCTTCGCCGATTTCGGCCCCAACGACGCACCGGCGATCGGCGAGGCGTTCCTGGCCGTCAGCCCGGATGGCGGTCGCATGTATCCGACCGACGTCGAACGCGGTCCGGACCGCATCGCCTTCAAGGTCAGGCGCTGCCCGCTGAAGGACGCCTGGGTCGAAGCCGGCGTCGACGACGAGAAACTCGCCACGCTCTGCCGCATCGCCGGCGCCTTCGATCGCGGCCTGTTCGAGGCCACCGGGGTACGCTTCGACAATGTCACCTGGACACCGGGCCACGGTTTCGGCTGCTGCCACATCGCTTTGACCAACCGGGATGCCGGTTAGAGCTGCAACTCGAGCCATGTCGGCGAAGACGTAGAGTTCCGTTCCGTTGGGCAGCACGGAGCCAACAAAAACTCCCGGCGGCATAAGGCCACGGCAATCAAATCAATCCGAGACTTGTCGGATTGCGGCATCCTTGTTCGTCCTCTGAAGGGGAGTTCCTGGAGGTGAATTATGAACGAATTGCCGGTGGTCAAAACGAGACGCAAAGGCAAGACCCTTACGCAGAGCATGCTGATCCCAACCGAGAAAATGGTCGCTGACGAGCTCCGGGCTGCGCGACCTGGCCACTTGTCGGACCTTGCAGAGCTACGACGTAAGCTCGCGGCAAAATACGGAGCAGACGCCTGCTGCCGGTGACTGTGCAGCGGCACTTGGTGCATATCAGTCAAGACGGCAGCGCGCCCTTTTGGCGCGTCGTAAATCCCGATCGGCCATTCGCCCGACGTATGCGAGGTGGATCGGAGCACATACGCGAAAAATTGGCCGCGGAATGCTAAGTGTCCCCTGTCGCGGCACTTCAGCGCATACGAAAACGGCCCGCACAAGGCGGGCCGTTTTCGTATTTTGGTTGCGGGGACAGGATTTGAACCTGTGACCTTCAGGTTATGAGCCTGACGAGCTACCGGGCTGCTCCACCCCGCGTCAACCCTAAAGGTAAGCCTTGGCTCACCGAATTCAAGCTTCCGCCAAATGAAAGGGCCGCTTGCGCGGCCCGGAGTCCCGTTGGCGAGCCTGTTCGTAAGGAGAAGATTAAACAACGTGCGCTTGGCAGACCTGGCAGCGACCTACTCTCCCGCGTCTTGAGACGAAGTACCATCAGCGCTGGAGCGTTTCACGGCCGAGTTCGGAATGGGATCGGGTGCAGCCGCTCCGCCATAACCACCAGGTCGGCAAAACGCACGTTGCTCGAGAAGCTGTTTTCTGTGCCATCCATCTCGGCGCAATCGAAGGATTGTCGCCAGAAATGGGCATTAGGAATGAGAACGATCAAGCCGATCGAACTATTAGTACCGGTAAGCTTCAAGCGTTGCCGCTCTTCCACACCCGGCCTATCAACGTGGTCGTCTTCCACGGTTCTCAGGGAATACTCGTTTTAAGGTGGGTTTCCCGCTTAGATGCCTTCAGCGGTTATCCCGTCCGGATATAGCTACCCTGCTATGCGGCTGGCGCCACAACAGGTCCACCAGAGATCCGTCCATCCCGGTCCTCTCGTACTAGGGACAGATCCTTTCAATATTCCTACACCCACGGCAGATAGGGACCGAACTGTCTCACGACGTTCTGAACCCAACTCACGTACCGCTTTAAATGGCGAACAGCCATACCCTTGGGACCTGCTCCAGCCCCAGGATGCGATGAGTCGACATCGAGGTGCCAAACAACCCCGTCGATATGGACTCTTGGGGGTCATCAGCCTGTTATCCCCGGCGTACCTTTTATCCGTTGAGCGATGGCCCTTCCACGCGGGACCACCGGATCACTATGACCGACTTTCGTCTCTGCTCGACTTGTCAGTCTCGCAGTCAGGCAGGCTTATGCCATTGCACTCAGCGAACGATTTCCGACCGTTCTGAGCCCACCATCGCGCGCCTCCGTTACTCTTTAGGAGGCGACCGCCCCAGTCAAACTACCCACCATACATTGTCCCGGACCCGGATAACGGGCCGCGGTTAGACATCCATAGTGATAAGGGTGGTATTTCAAGGGTGGCTCCACCTGAGCTGGCGCCCAGGTTTCAAAGCCTACCACCTATCCTACACATGCCACTACGAATGCCAATGTAAAGCTATAGTAAAGGTGCACGGGGTCTTTCCGTCTAACCGCAGGAACCCCGCATCTTCACGGGGAATTCAATTTCACTGAGTCTATGCTGGAGACAGCGGGGAAGTCGTTACGCCATTCGTGCAGGTCGGAACTTACCCGACAAGGAATTTCGCTACCTTAGGACCGTTATAGTTACGGCCGCCGTTTACTGGGGCTTCGATTCAGAGCTTGCACCCCTCCTCTTAACCTTCCAGCACCGGGCAGGCGTCAGACCCTATACGTCGTCTTGCGACTTCGCAGAGCCCTGTGTTTTTGATAAACAGTCGCTACCCCCTGGTCTGTGCCACCCTCCCATGCTTGCGCATGAAAGGGTCACGCTTCTTCCGAAGTTACGCGTGCAATTTGCCGAGTTCCTTCAGCATAGTTCTCTCAAGCGCCTTGGTATACTCTACCAGTCCACCAGTGTCGGTTTCGGGTACGGTCTATAAGGAGGAGCTATTTCCTGGAACCACGCAGCAGCCCTTTCAATCCGATAAGATTGGACTACCTCAATGATCCGTCACTTCCTCCAGGCCCACGAATATTAACGTGGTTCCCATCGTCTACGCATTTCTGCCTCGACTTAGGGGCCGGCTAACCCTGCTCAGATTAGCTTTAAGCAGGAACCCTTGGACTTTCGGCGGGGGAGTCTCTCACTCCCCTTACGTTACTCATGTCAGCATTCGCACTTCTGATACCTCCACCATCCCTCACGGGTATGGCTTCATCAGCTTACAGAACGCTCCGCTACCGCTTGCATTGCTGCAAACCCTAAGCTTCGGTGTATGGCTTTAGCCCCGTTACATTTTCGGCGCAAAGACCCTTATTTAGACCAGTGAGCTGTTACGCTTTCTTTAAATGATGGCTGCTTCTAAGCCAACATCCTGGTTGTTTTGGGATCCTCACATCCTTTCCCACTTAGCCATAACTTGGGGACCTTAGCTGTAGGTCAGGGTTGTTTCCCTTTTCACGACGGACGTTAGCACCCGCCGTGTGTCTGCCGACTATTACTCCCAGGTATTCGGAGTTTGGTTAGGTTTGGTAATCCGGTGAGGACCCCTAGCCCATCCAGTGCTCTACCCCCTGGGGTATTCGGTCGACGCTCTACCTAAATAGATTTCGCGGAGAACCAGCTATTTCCGAGTTTGATTGGCCTTTCACCCCTAGCCACAAGTCATCCCGAACTATTGCAACAGTTATGGGTTCGGTCCTCCAGTAAGTGTTACCTTACCTTCAACCTGCTCATGGCTAGATCACTCGGTTTCGGGTCTAATGCGACGAACTGAACGCCCTGTTCAGACTCGCTTTCGCTGCGCCTACACCTATCGGTTTAAGCTTGCTCGTCACACTAAGTCGCTGACCCATTATACAAAAGGTACGTGGTGACCCAGGACGAACCTTGGGCTCCCACTGTTTGTAGGCAATCGGTTTCAGGTACTATTTCACTCCCCTTGTCGGGGTGCTTTTCACCTTT
>NZ_JAMYRR010000033.1:25000-45072 GCF_040321535.1 Mesorhizobium sp. M0340
CCCCATTTTGGGGTATGTGAAGATGCATACCGGCACCGACTGGGCAGCTCCCGTAGGATCGCCGATCATTGCCGCAGGCAATGGCGTCGTCGAAAAGGCCGGCTGGGCCGGTGGCTATGGCAAGCAGATCATCTTGCGTCACGCCAATGGCTACGAGACGTCCTACAATCACCAGAGCGCGTTTGCCAAAGGCATCGAGCCGGGTGTTCGCGTTCGCCAGGGTCAGGTTATCGGCTATCTCGGCTCAACCGGCCTCTCCACCGGTCCGCACCTTCATTACGAACTGATCGTCAACGGCACCAAGGTCGATTCGATGCGCGTCCGCCTGCCGGTTGGCAAGACGCTGAAGGGCGACGACCTCGTCGCCTTCAAGCGCGAGCGCGAACGCATCGACGACCTGCTCAAGCAGGAAGACAGCAATCAGTTGAAGGTCGCGAGCGCCAAGATCGAAGGCTGAGCCGACGTTTTTTCGTGGTCAGCCCTGCTGATTCGCCGTGTCGCGCACCCATGGCAGCCGCTCGCCCGAAACCGTCGTCCAGGCGGTGATTGCCGAAAGCAGGCAAAGCAGCGCGGTCACCGCGGCAACGGCTGCGAATGCCGCGTCGCTGGCGGCAAGTCGTGCCGCATCGAGGCCGGGCGCCAGGCCGGCGGGCGGCGGTTCGCCGAAACCGGGGATGCCGGAGTCGGCACCTGTGCCGAGCACGCCCGCATAAACCCAGGCCGCCAGCGATCCCATCGCCGCCACAGCAATCAGGCCGCCGATCCGCGAAACGGCGTTGTTGATGCCCGAGGCCGCCCCCGTATCCTTGTCCTCGACCGCCGTCATGATGGCGGTCGACAGCGGCGATACCACCAGGGCCATGCCGAGTCCCATCAACGCCATCAGCGGGAATACCCCCAGCCAGAAACTGTGGATGCCCCAATAGGCCAGCAAGGCAAGTCCGGCAAAGGCAAGAGCCACAACCAGACTGCCGCTGGCGATCGGAAAGCGAGGCCCGATGCGGTCGGACCACTGGCCAACCGGTCCGGATAACAGTGCCATCAACGCCGACAGCGGCAGGAATATAAAGCCGACCTCGGCCGCGCTCAGCCCCCATCCGGCGATCATGAGCATCGGCAGATAGAACAAATTGGCCGACAGGGCGAAATAAAGGAAGAAGGTCGCCACGTTGGCGCCCGCGAACGCGCCGATCCGAAACAGCGACAGATCGATCATCGGGTCGCGCCGCCGGCGCTCGAAGACGACGAACACGACGAGCAAAACCGCACCGGCGGCGATACTCGGGCCGGACATCAGCCCCTCCCCGTCACCACTCATCGAGGTCAGGCCGTAAGCGAGAGCTCCGAACGCCAATATGGCGAGTGCAGCGCCGCCGAGATCGAGGCTGCGCTTTTCCGCCGGCGCGTCGGCAGGGACCTTGGCCAGCAGAAGATAGATCGAGATAAGACCGAGCGGCAGATTGATGGCGAAGATCGCCCGCCAGATGCCGTTGCCGAACACCGACAGCACGAAGCCGCCCAGCACCGGGCCGAGCGCCGTCGCCAGTGCCGATGCCGCGGCCCAGATGCCGATCGCCCGGCCGCGTTCCTTTTTTGGATAGGCTTTGGCGATAATGGCCAGGCTGCCCGGCACCATGATGGCCGCTCCGATACCCTGGACAGCCCGAAATGCAATAAGCATCGCCGGGTTAGGCGCCAGCGCGCAGGCAAGCGAGGCGGCAATGAACAGGACGATGCCGGCGACGAAAGAGTGGCGCAGGCCGAAACGATCGCCGGCGGCGCCGCCGACGAGAATGAGGGCTGAAAGCGTCAATGCATAGGCGTTGGATATCCATTGCGCCTCGGCCAGGCTGGCGCCGAGATCGACGCGGATAGCCGGCGTCGCAATGGCCAGGACCGATCCATCGATAAAGCCGAGCGCGGAAGCCAGAATCGCGGCGATCAGCACGAACCGCCGCCGCGCCCGCGGGCAGAACGTATCGGCCGGAAGTGAGCCGGTCAGGGGAATGGCGCCAGTACCGACTTTGGTTGGCGTGTGCATGCCGCCTTACCTAGACCGCCGGCATGCCGCCGACAACCGGCCAGCAGGCTGTTCTCGTTGAAACCAGGCCGAACCTGGCCATACAGGCAGGAGAGAACGCCCGTCCGGGTGCAAACGGTGGATGCCGTGCTAGATTCCCGCAACGCTGCAACAAGGGGAAACTACCGCATGAAACGACCGCTCGAGCCCTCGGCGGAAGGACGCGGGCGCGTCGTCGGCATCACCGACGGCGTGTTCGCCATCGCGCTCACCTTGATCGTTCTCGAGATCAGGGTGCCGGCGCAAGAAACGGTGCATTCCGAAAGCGAGTTGATCGCCGCGATCACAGCACTGGCGCCGCGCTTCCTGACCTATGCGCTCAGCTTCCTGACGCTGACCATCTTCTGGTTCGGCCAGCAGGCGCAACACGGGTTGATCGCAAAATCCGACCGGCGGCTTGCCACGCTGAACCTCTGCTTCCTCGGCTTCATCGCCTTGCTGCCCTTCTCGACCGATCTTTTGGCCGACTTCCTTGAATTCAGGACCGCGGTGCTCGTCTACTGGCTCAATCTTCTGATGCTGGGACTGACGCTGCTCGCCAGTTGGCGCTACGCGGACAAAAACGGATTTCTGGCCGACGGTGTCGACGCGGAGACCACCCGAACGGTCTATCTGCGCATCGTCAAGGCACAGATCCTGTGGGCGATCGGCGCGGCACTGTGCCTAGCCAGCCCGTTGCTCAGCGTCGGCTTCATTCTGGTGGTGCAGCTGACCTATGCCGCAGCGCTGCGCGCGCCACTGCTGCGCAAGGTCATCGGGTGACATCGTTCATCGCAGTGGGCTGTCGCAAACCGTGGAAGTTGGCCGAGGCCCCTCAGCTTCGTCATCCCTGGGCGAAGCAGGAGCGAAGCTCCGTCGCGAAGACCCTGGGATCCATGCCGTGATCTCGGCCGAAGGGTGCGGCAGAGCAGAATTCCGCGCCATCGCGGTGCTCCATCGTAACGGCATGGATCCAGGGGTCTGCGCCGCGTCGCTTCGCTCCTTGCTCCGTCCCAGGATGACGACACGATAGGGTTTCGGCAAATCTCCAAGGCTGGCGATCTGCGAAAGCATCCGACCTGCCAAACTTTTGAACCAGGGAAATTACTCGACGAACTCCACGATAACGCCGGGCGTCACGATCTTGGCGAGCTCGCGCGCATCCCAATTGGTCAGCCGCACGCAGCCGTGGCTTTCGGTCTTGCCGATCTTGGACGGATCCGGCGTGCCGTGAATGCCGTAGGTCGGCTTGTCCAGTGCGATCCAGACCGAGCCGACCGGGCCGTTCGGCCCCGGCGGGATGGTCAGGATCCTGTCGTTTTCGCCCTGCTTGAAATTGATGTTCGGGTTGTAGGTGTAGTTCGGGTCCAATGCGACACGCGACACCGCATGCGTGCCGGACGGCGACGGCGTATCCGACGAGCCGATAGTCGCCGGATAGGCTGCGACAAGCTTGCCCGCCGCGTCGTAGGCACGGACCTGCTTGTTGGCCTTGTCAGCGATGATGCGCGCCACCGGCGTCGCCACCAGCCTGCCGAAATTGGCAACCTTGATGATGGTGCCCGGACGATTGAAATTGGCGTCCGGATTGAGCTGCTTCAGATAGGTTTCATCCATATGGAAGCGCTCGGCCAGCGCTTCGGGCACCGACGTGTAGCCCATGCGGTCGAGCTGGGCCTTTTGGCTGTAGTCCTCCGGTATCGAGGCAACATAAGGGCCGGCCGCATCCTCGGGCGTGATAGTATAGGAGGCGAAGGCATCGCCGCCGGATTGCGCCAGGGCCGCCTGGATACCGATCGCGTCGGTCGATTTCAGATTGCTGCCGGTGATCTCGTTATAGGCGGCGAGCGCCTTGTCGACATTCGAGCCGAAGCGTCCGTCGATGACACCGGGCGACGCACCGGCGCGGTCGAGCAGCACCTGCAGCGCCGCCACGTCCTGGCGGGCGCCGAGCGAAAGCGACGGGTCGACCGCCGTCTTGCCGCCAGTGCTTGGCGGCGGGGCTGTGTTTGGCGGCAAGGCCGCCTGCTCATTCGGCACTGTCGGCTCGACCGGCTCGATCGAGGCCTCGTTGAGCGGCTGGCGCTCGATGGTGCGTGGCCTCACCGGCTGCGCTGCCTCCGGATAATCGTTGCCGTAGCCGTCATCCCGTGGCGCTTCGGGGAAGGCTTCCACCGAATTGTCGCCATAGGGGTCGTACTCGTCGGCCGGCGGCACGATGATCCTGCCTTCGTCTTCCAACTGCCTGCGGCGGAACCGGGCCGTGTCCTCAGGGTCGTCGAGATAATAGGGATCGTCCTCCTCGACCGGCCCGAGGTTGCGCAAGCGCTCGCGACGCAAAACACGGCGGTCGAGCCTGGTCTGCGGCGGCTGGATGGCGATGACCTTGCCGGTTTCCGCATCGACGATGACGCGGTTTCCCCTGGCGTCGTAATAGATGTCGAGATTGCCGTCCTGGGCGACAAGAATGCCGCCCGCATCGGCAGCGCGAACAACCCCAGGCGCGGTGTCCGCCAGGGGTGAGGCCATCGCATTAGACGCCAGCATCCCGGCAGCGAGCGCTGAAAGGGTGAAGATGGTGCGCAGCATGGTGGCCAAGATTCTCCGGTCCGTAAATGCAGCCGTCGGCGTTGTCCCCTCGGAGCGCCGCGCGTCCTTTCGGACGCGAAAGGTCGCTCCAACACCTAAATCTCCGCGTCGTGCCATGCGAAAATCGAATCCGATCTTCGGGCCGATGCGGCAGGTGAACCCCTTCGACGGCAAATCAGTTGTCAACCATAAGGTTCCAATATGAACCGGGCATGAAGATGGCGGATTTCTGACCGATTAACCGGCAGCGAATCCCAATTCCTTGCGCGCCTGCTTCGTCAGCTTCAGCACGACGAGACGGTGGCTTTCGCGCAGATAATCCTTCAGCGCTTCATCATCCATGCTTTCGCTTGTCCGGCGCTGGATCCATTTCATGCCGCGCGAGGCGAGATACGGCGCCGGCCGAAGGCCCGGCTGTTCCCTCAGCACGTCATAAGCGATCTCGGAGCATTTGAAGGTGACGAACGGCTCCTTGCCTTCACTCCAGCCGCCGATCGCAAACACCTTGCCGCCGACTTTCCAGACATGGGCGCCACCCCACTGCACGACATGGGTCGTCGAAGGCAGCGAGGCGCAGAAACTGTTGTAGTCGTCCAAAGTCATCTGCGCCCCGCCAGTGGTGTTAGACCATGGACCGACGGTCGGCGTAGCAAAAAGCGGATGCCGGTTTTTCGGAAAAGATCATGGTCGAAATTGAAGCTAGGAATTCCATCCCGATTCGATCGGGATGGAACAGGCTCTTGGCTTGAACTCAGGCGGCCGCCTCGGTTGCCACGACTGCGGGCTTCGAGCGGAAGTTCAAGCGGTCGGATCCGGCGGTGACCTTGACGGTCGAGCCGTCGAGGATCTCGCCGAGCAGGATCTTTTCCGCCAGCGGATCCTGCAATTCCTTCTGCATCACCCGCTTCAGCGGCCGCGCGCCATAGGCCGGGTCGTAACCCTTGGCCGCCAGCCAGTCGATCGCCTCCTGATCGAGCGAAAGCGATATCTTGCGGTCGACAAGCAGGTTTTCCAGCCGCTTGAGCTGGATTTGGACGATCTGGCCCATATCCTGGCGGCGCAGCCGGTGGAACAGGATGACCTCGTCGATGCGGTTGAGGAATTCCGGCCGAAACGAAGCCCTGACGACATTCATCACCTCGTCGCGCACGACGTCGACATCCTGGTCCTCGCCGAGATTGACCAGATATTCGGCGCCGAGATTGGACGTCATGATGATCAGCGTATTGCGGAAGTCGACCGTGCGGCCCTGCCCGTCCGTCAGCCGGCCGTCGTCGAGCACCTGCAGCAGCACGTTGAACACGTCCGGATGCGCCTTCTCGATCTCGTCGAACAGCACGACCTGATAGGGCCGGCGCCGCACCGCTTCGGTCAGCGCGCCGCCTTCCTCATAGCCGACATAGCCGGGAGGCGCGCCGATCAGCCGGGCGACCGAGTGCTTCTCCATGAACTCCGACATGTCGATACGCACCATCGCGCTCTCGTCATCGAACAGGAAGCTGGCCAGCGCCTTGGTCAGTTCGGTCTTGCCGACGCCGGTCGGCCCGAGGAACATGAACGAGCCGAGCGGCCGGTTCGGGTCCTGCAGGCCGGCGCGCGCACGGCGTACCGCCTTCGACACTGCCTGCACGGCCTCGCCCTGGCCGACGACGCGCTTGCCGATCTCGTCTTCCATGCGCAACAGCTTGTCGCGCTCGCCTTCCAGCATCTTGTCGACCGGGATCCCCGTCCAGCGCGAGACGATATGGGCGACGTGATCGGGGCCGACCACTTCTTCGACCATGCCGGCCTTGCCATCCCTGGCTTCGGCCTGCTTCAGCTGCTTTTCGAGTTCCGGGATCTTGCCGTAGGCAAGTTCGCCGGCGCGCTGGAATTCACCCTGGCGCTGGGCGATGGCAAGTTCGTTGCGCGCCTCGTCGAGCTGTTTCTTGAGGTCGGCGGCAAGCCCGAGCTTCTGCTTCTCGGCCTGCCATTTCGAGGTCAGCTCGGTCGATTCCTCCTCGAGGTTCGAGAGTTCCTTCTCGAGCCGGGCGAGCCGGTCCTTCGAGGCGTCGTCCTTCTCGACCTTGAGCGCCTCGCGCTCGATCTTGAGCTGCATGATGCGGCGATCTATCTCGTCCAGCGCCTCGGGCTTCGAATCGACCTGCATGCGGAGCCGCGACGCGGCCTCGTCGACCAGGTCGATCGCCTTGTCCGGCAGGAAGCGGTCAGCGATGTAGCGGTTGGACAGGGTTGCGGCCGCGACCAGCGCCGAATCCGAGATGCGCACCTTGTGGTGCTGCTCGTATTTCTCTTTCAGGCCGCGCAGGATCGACACGGTGTCTTCGACCGTCGGCTCATTGACGAAGACCGGCTGGAAGCGGCGGGCAAGGGCCGCATCCTTCTCGACATGCTTGCGGTATTCGTCGAGCGTAGTGGCGCCGACGCAGTGCAGTTCGCCGCGGGCCAGCGCCGGCTTCAGCAGGTTCGACGCATCCATGGCGCCATCCGCCTTGCCGGCGCCGACCAGCGTGTGCATCTCGTCGATGAACAGGATGATGCCGCCGGCGGCGGACGTGACCTCGGAAAGTACCGCCTTCAGCCGCTCCTCGAACTCGCCGCGGTATTTGGCGCCGGCGATCAGCGAGCCCATGTCGAGCGCCATCAGCTGCTTGTCCTTGAGCGATTCCGGCACATCGCCATTGACGATGCGCAGCGCCAGCCCTTCAGCGATCGCCGTCTTGCCGACGCCGGGTTCGCCGATCAGCACCGGGTTGTTCTTGGTGCGGCGCGACAGCACCTGGATCGTGCGGCGGATCTCGTCGTCACGGCCGATGACCGGGTCAAGCTTGCCCGCGCGAGCGTCCGCCGTCAGGTCGCGCGCGTATTTCTTCAGCGCGTCGTAGCCCTGCTCGGCGCTCGCCGAATCGGCGGTACGACCTTTGCGTACGTCGTTGATGACCTGGTTCAGCTTCTGCGGCGTGACACCAGCCTTGGCCAGGATGTCGGCCGTCTTGGCCGATTTTTCCATGGCGAGCGCCTGCAACAGCCGTTCGACGGTGACGAAGCTGTCACCGGCCTTCTTGGCCAGTTCCTCGGCGGTCGAAAACACCTTTGCCAGCGGCTGCGCCAGATAGAGCTGGCCATTGCCGCCCTCGACCTTGGGCATTGCCTCCAGTGCCGTTTCGACGCCGAGCTTGACGTCCCGGACATTGCCGCCGGCGCGCTCGATCAGCGACGCAGCCAGGCCCTCGTCGTCATCGACGAGGACCTTGAGGATATGCTCGGGGGTGAATTGCTGGTGATTGCGGGAAAGCGCCATGGTTTGCGCGGACTGGATAAAGCCGCGCACGCGCTCGGAATACTTTTCAAGATTCATGCCTGTCTCCTTCCGTCACCGGCCCGCTTCGCGGCACCGGATCAGATTGCGGTGACGGACCCGCCCGTTCGAGCCGGATCCTGTTCACGCAAGATATGGGACGCAAACCACGGACCCTCAAGACGCCTCGACACTGGCGAATAGATAATATTGCGAGCGCGCAAAACAAAAACGGCGGAGATTTCTCTCCGCCGTCCATACATGTCCCGCAAAAGTGCGCAGCGAACGTTTTTTCGATCAATTCTCGACGTCTGCGATCACAGCTTGACCGCCGGGGCTTTCAGCCGGCGCTGCATCGACATTGCCAGCGTCGGTATTGCCAGTCCCGGCATTGCTTGTCTCGGCACTGCTTGTCTCGGCACTCTCAGGGCCGGCGTTGTCGTTGCCGCCATTTGCCTGTTCGACATCGAGGCGCGGGCGACGCGGACGCCTGGGGCGGCGGGCCGGGCTGCTTTCGGCAGCGGCTTCGTTGAGCTCGGCCTGGGCGGCGAGACCCGCCGGCGAAAGGTTGTCGAATTGCTGTGCGGGTTCACCCACAAAGATCGGCTCAGCTGCCCGCACGGGCTCCGCCTGCGCCGGAACCTCGTCGCGCCGTGGCTGTTCGACGCGCTGGCCACCCTGCTGCTCGCCGCGCGAGCTATACTCGCCACGCTGGCCGTTCTGGCCGTAACCGCCATTGGGGCGACGGTCGCGGTGGCGTCCGCCATTATTGTCGCGGCCGTCACGATTATCGCGGCCGCCGCGATTGTCACGGCTGTTTTCCTGGTTCAGCGCCAGCTCGGCCGGCGTGCCATCGATGACCGGCTGCGGGCCGGCCCCCTGATTGACCGTCGAGCCCGATGTCTCGTTGGCATTGTTGTTGCCGGCATTGTCGAACTCGTCGCGATCCTCGTCGCCATCATCGTCGAAATCATCGCGAATCTGCTGGGCGTTCTGGATCGGCATCTGCGCCTGAGCGGCTGCGATGATGCGGTTATAGTGTTCTGCATGCTGGAGATAGTTTTCCGCCATCACCCGGTCGCCGGAGCTGTGCGCGTCACGGGCTAGGGTTGCGTACTTCTCGGCAATCTGCTGAGCCGATCCGCGGATCTTCACGTCCGGGCCGTTGCTCTCATAGTTGCGCGTCAGGGGATTCGGCCCCTTACGGTTGTTGTTGTTATTGTTATTGCCGCCGCCGCCATTGTTGTTGCGACCGCGCATGCGCCTGTTTTGCTGTTGTGGCCTCATTAGACTCTCTTCACTTTGAAATTTTCGAAAAACTCTTCACGAACGGAGGCGCTCATGCGGCCAGCCGTTTCGTTCTTTCACCGGCGTTCGCCCGCATCAATTGCGTTGGCGCCACGTGCCATCCTGTTCCGGTTACTTCACTTGCCGGACGATTCCCGCACGAAGCTTGGGCGTCGTTTGCGCAAGAAGGCAGCTGTTTCCAAGGAAAACCGAATCGCTAAGAGCACTGCCTGCTTCGTCTCATCCGGTTAAGGCGACCCTAGCCGCATTCCCCGGTATTGCCAAGCGCTTTTTTCGCACTGCATCACGGCTTCCACCGTTCGAACACAAGAACTCTGTTGTTTCCGCCGAGATCACGAAACACCCCGACAGAACTGTACCCGGCCGCGGAGAATATCTCCGTAACCTGTTGGTGCTGCGTATGGCCGATCTCGACCGCAATCCTGCCTTGGACTTCCAAATACGCTGCCGCTCCTGCGGCGATCTTCCTGTAGGGGCTCAGACCGTCCACACCGCCATCCAAGGCCTGGCGTGGATCGAAACCGCGGACCTCGTCCTGCAGATTTCCAATGTCGTCTGAGGGTATATAGGGAGGGTTTGCGGCAATTACATGGTACCGGCCAGAAACTTTTTCAAACCAGTCGGATTTGAGCGCCCTGAACCGGCCGGCGAGCCCCAATTCCCTGGCATTGCGCGTGGCGGTGCCCAGCGCCTCTTGCGAAATGTCGACGCCAGTGGCGGTCGCGGCCGGAACCACGCTGAGCAACGCCAGCGCGATGGCACCGGTGCCGGTCCCGAGATCGAGGATGCGGCAACCGCCTTCGCGTGCCGCCATTGCATTGACGAAAGGCAGCACCGCCTCGACCAGCGTTTCGGTATCCGGTCGCGGCTCCAGCGTTTGCGGCGAAAGCGAAAGGCGCAAGCCGTAGAATTCGCGGTAACCGAGGATGCGGTGCACCGGTTCGCCGGCGACGCGCCGCAGCAAGGCGGCATCGATTGCCGCCGTCACGTCCGCATCGACCGCGCACCCAGGATCGGCGATGGCCTGCGTGCGGTTGGTGCCGGAAAAATGCTCGACGATCAGCCTGGAATCGAGCGCCGGATCCGCAATCCCGGCTGCGGCGAGCCGGTTTCGCGCTTCCCGCAGCAGCGGCGCCAGAGTGGCGGGCAGGCTGTCAGCCATCGATGCCTATATCGGCGAGCAGCTTCGACTGGTGATCGGCTATCAGCGCGTCGATGATCTCGTCGAGTTCACCCATCATCACCCGGTCGAGCTTGTAGAGCGTCAGGTTGATGCGATGATCGGTGACGCGACCCTGCGGAAAATTATAGGTGCGGATGCGTTCCGAGCGGTCGCCCGAGCCAACCTGCGACTTGCGCGATTCTGAACGTTCCTCGTCCGCTTTGCTGCGTTCGAGGTCGTAAAGCCTGGCGCGCAGGATCTGCATGGCCTTCGCCCGGTTCTGGTGCTGCGACTTTTCCGCCTGCACCACCATGATGCCGGTCGGCAGATGGGTGATGCGCACGGCCGAATCGGTGGTGTTGACGTGCTGGCCGCCGGAACCCGAGGCCCGCATCGTGTCGATGCGGATGTCTTCGGCCCGGATGTCGATGTCGACCTCTTCGGCTTCCGGCAGCACCGCGACCGTCGCCGCCGAGGTGTGGATGCGCCCGCCCGCCTCGGTCGTCGGCACACGCTGCACCCGGTGCACGCCGGATTCGAACTTCAGATGGGCAAAGACGCCCTTGCCCGAAACGGTGGCGATGATTTCCTTGTAGCCGCCGACCTCGCCTTCGCTGGCCGACACCGTCTCGAAACGCCAGCCATGCGCCGCTGCATAGCGCTCGTACATGCGAAACAGGTCGCCGGCAAAAAGCGCCGCCTCGTCACCGCCGGTGCCGGCACGGATTTCGAGGATGGCGTTCTTGTCGTCTGCGGCATCCTTGGGCAACAGCAGGATCTGGATGTCCTTTTGCAGCACCTCGATGCGATGCTTGACCTCCGGCAGGTCGGCCTCGGCCAAGGCGCGCATCTCGGCGTCGGTGCCCTTGTCGGCCAGCATCGCCTCCAGATCGGCCTGTTCGCGCTCGGCGGCACGCAGTGCCCTGATCTTTGCCACCATCTGCTGGATGTCGGCATATTCGGAAGCCATCCTCACATAGGCGTCCGGCGCCGGCCCGGCCGACATCTGCGCTTCGAGCATGTCGAAACGCTTGACGACTTGATCCATACGGTCGCGGGGCAGGTTGATCATGGTCCTGGAACTTCGATGGGATTCACGTCAGGGCGAGTCGAAAATGACGGATTTCGAGAACCGGAGCGGAATGTACATTTAAGTACATGAGCACCGGAAGCGCAGAAAATCGACATTTGCAGGCCGCCCTCACGTGAATCTACAGCGGTATGGAGCGGTCGTCGGCAAACGCCTGCAGCAGCGCCCGCATCGGCAGGCCATGCGCCGGCGCCATCAGATTGTCGTCGAAGAACGCTTCCAGCTCGCTGAGCGGCAGTTCAGTCAGCATCGCCTTGACCGGGCCGATCGATGCCGGCGACATCGAGATCGAGCGGTAGCCAAGGCCGATCAGCGCCATCGCCGAAATCGGCTTGCCGGCAAGTTCGCCGCACAGGGTCACCGGCGTATGGTTGCGCGCCCCGGCGTCGGCAATCTGCTTCAGGACGCGCAGGAACGGCGTCGAGAGCGGGTCGAAGCGGTCGGACAACTGGGTGTTGCCGCGATCCACCGCCATGACGAACTGGAACAGGTCGTTCGAGCCGACCGAGACAAAATCGACCGCCTTCATCAGTTCGTCGAGCTGGAACAGCAGCGACGGCACCTCCAGCATGGCCCCGAGTTTGAGGCTGGTCGGCAAATGATGGGCAAAGCGCGACAGATGCCGCACCTCGCGATCGATGATCTCGCGCGCCTGCGCAATCTCGCCGAGTTCGGTCACCATCGGCAGCATCAGCTTCAGTTCGCGTCCGCCGCACGCCTTGAGCAGCGCGCGGATCTGGGTACGCAGCAATCCGGGCCGGTCGAGCGTCAGGCGGATGGCGCGCCAGCCGAGCGCCGGGTTCTCTTCCTGGATCGAGCCCTTGAAATAGGGCAGCACCTTGTCGCCGCCGATATCGATGGTGCGGAACGTCACCGGCTTGCCGCGCGCCGCTTCGAGCACGTCACGATAAAGCCGCTCCTGGGCTTCGGCGCGCGGAAAAGTCGAGGCGACCATGAATTGCAGCTCGGTGCGGAACAGACCGATTCCGGCCGCACCTGCTTCGGCCAGTTGCGGCAAATCCACCGCCAGTCCGGCATTCATCAGAAGATCGACCTGGACACCGTCCTTGGTCACCGACGGCTTCTTGCGCAGCTCGCGGTAGACCTCCTGCCGCCGCGCCCTGAAGCGCACTTTCTCGGCATAGGCCGCCTCGAGGTCGGGCTGCGGGCGCAGATGGATCGCGCCTTCCTCGCCGTCGACGATGATGGCATCGCCGTTTTCCGCCATGGAAACCGCGCCCTTCATCTGGCCGGCGACGGGTATGCCCATGGCTCGCGCCACAATGACGACATGGCTGGTCGCGGCGCCGTCTTCCAGCACCAGCCCGCGCAGCTTGTCCCTGGGATAATCGAGCAGCTCGGCAGCCCCCATCGAGCGGGCGACGATGATGGCGTCCTTGGGCAGCGAGGCCGCGACGTCCTCCGGTCCGCGCCCCATCAGCTGCCGCAGCAGCCGATTGGCGAGATCGTCGAAATCGCTCATCCGTTCGCGCAGATACGGATCGGTCATGTGCAGCATGCGGGCACGCATGTCGCTCTGCACCTTTTCGACCGCCGCTTCGGCCGTCAGGCCGTTGCGGATCGCCTCCTCGAGCCGGCGCACCCAGCCGCGGTCGTTGGCGAACATGCGATAGGCTTCGAGCACCTGGCGATGCTCGCCCTCGAAGGCGACGTCGCGGCGCTCCAGCATGTCGTCGATGGACAGCCTGAGCGAGCCGAGGGACGCGTCGAGCCGCCTGACCTCTTCCTCGCTGTCCTCGTTGAACAGGTTGGTGACGACGATACGCGGCTCGTGCAGCACCACATGGCCGAGCCCGACGCCTTCATTGAAGGACAGGCCGGTAAAGCTTACCGGGCGACGCAGATCGAGCTCGAGGCCGGGCCTTGTCAGCCGCTCCAGATCGCCGGTGGCGATCATCTCGGCGATCACCATCGCCGTCGTTTCCAGCGCCTCGACCTCGTCGTCGCGATAATGGCGCATGGTCTTGTTCTGCACGACCAGGACGCCGAGCGTCCGCCCTGCCCGCAGCACCGGCACGCCGAGGAAGGAATTGTATATCTCTTCCCCTGTCTCCGGCAGGTAGGCGAAGGCAGGATGCTCCTGCGCGTTGGAGAGGTTGAGCGGCCGCGCCGAGGCCGCGATCGTGCCGACCAGGCCTTGGCCCAGCCTGAGCTGCGCCAGGTGGACGGCGTTCGGGTTCAGGCCTTCGGTGGCGTAGAGTTCGAGCACCGAATCGGCGCGCAGAACATAGAGCGAGCAGACCTCGGCAACCATGTTGGAGGCGATGTCGCGCACGATTCGGTCAAGCCGCTCCTGCGGCTCCAGCGGCTCTTGCATGAGCTCGCGGAGCCGTTTCAGCAAAACGCGCGGGCCACTGGCCGAATCACGCATCGCGGCTTCTTCTCCAATAGCGTTTCAACCGGTGCAGGTTGCCCTGCACAGCGGCACAAACGCAACAACTCAATTAGAGCGCCATCGTCCAATTGGACGCATAAAGACCGCTCCAAGCCTTTCGATCCGCCGCATCCCGCCTTCCGAAAATCGACTCCGATTTTCGGGCCGATGCAGTCTGCTACTGCTTATCCAGACCGTACACGGAATGCAAAGTGCGAACTGCTAGTTCCGTATAGGGACCGTCGATCAGGATCGAAATCTTGATTTCGGACGTCGTGATGGCGCGGATGTTGATCGCGCGGTCGGCCAGCGCCTTGAAGGCGGTGGCGGCGACGCCTGCATGGCTGCGCATGCCGATGCCGATGACCGAGACCTTCGACATGCCGGCTTCCGACTGCACCACGTCGTAACCGATCGTCGCCTTCAGCCGTTCGAGCACGGCAAGCGCCTTGTCGACGTCGCCGGATGGCACGGTGAAGGTCATGTCGGTGAACTTGCCGTCCTCGGAAATGTTCTGGACGATCATATCGACATTGATGTTGGCCTCGGCCAGCGGCCCGAAAATGCCGGCGGCGACGCCCGGCCGGTCGCCGACGCGGCGCAGCGAAATCTGCGCTTCGTCCTTGGCATAGGCAATTCCGGTGACGACCTGCTGTTCCACGATCTCTTCCTCGTCGCAAATAAGCGTTCCCGGCGGATTGAGCAAATCCCCCATTCCGGGTGCATCGGGATCGTCGAAGGACGACCGCACAAAGGTACGCACCCTGTGCACCATGGCAAGCTCGACCGAGCGCACCTGCAGGACCTTGGCCCCGAGCGACGCCATTTCGAGCATTTCCTCGAAGGAAATCTTGGCCAGCCGCCGGGCCTTCGGCTCGATGCGCGGATCGGTCGTGTAGACCCCATCGACATCGGTGTAGATATCGCAGCGGTCGGCCTTGACCGCCGCCGCGATGGCGACTGCGCTGGTATCGGAACCGCCGCGGCCGAGCGTTGCGATCCGGTTGTCCGGCCCGATGCCCTGGAAACCGGCGACCACCGCCACCTGGCCTTCGCCGAAGCGCTTGATCAGGAACGCACCATCGATATCGAGAATGCGCGCCGCGCCATGCGCGTTATCGGTCTTGATCGGAATCTGCCAGCCTTGCCAGGAACGGGCATGCACGCCGATGTTCTGCAGCGCGATCGCCAGCAAGCCGGCCGTAACCTGTTCGCCGGAAGCGACTACGGCGTCATATTCGCGCGCATCGTGCATTGGCGAGGCCTCGCGCGTCCATTGCACGAGCTCGTTGGTCTTGCCGGCCATCGCCGAGACCACCACAGCGACTTCATGCCCGGCATCGACCTCGCGTTTGACATGGCGCGCCACATTGCGGATGCGGGCGATGTCGGCGACGGACGTTCCGCCGAATTTCATCACGATGCGCGCCATGGAAGCGAAATGCCTTTGACTGGATGCCGGACCGAAGGCCGAAAAGTGGAAAAATGCGCCACGCTGTAGCGAGGCGCTCAATGCGCGGCCTCCTTAGCCAAATGACAGTCGTTTCGCAAGGCGTGCCGCCGCTGCCGGCCGGGCGACACACCAGCGCAGCATCGTGCCTGCCCTGCGTCTTGCCAATATGATGCGCGCTTCAGCCCAGCTGTGCCGTGGCTCTCCACAGGCGCGGATAGTCGAGGACGAAGCCTACCGGCGAGACCTCCAGCATCTCGTTGTAGCCGAACATCGGGGCGGCATAGGCGTAATGTGCCGCATCGACGCGCTGGTAGGTCTGTTCCAGGCGCACGAGCCTGAGTTCGGGAAATGTCAGATAGGCTGCCGGCGCGGGCGTCGCCATACCGACATCGAGGGCAAAACGGCGAAGCGCCAAAAGGTTTGTGGCGGGCGTGAAGCCGAGATCGACATCGATGAGACCGTCGACTTCCGCTTGATGCTCGCCGTTCAGCGTCCATTGGCGCTCGGTCAGCCGGTCGATCCCATAATGCAGCTGTTGCGTGCCGACAAAGCCGTCGGCGCGCGCCGAGCGTGTACGCCAATCGGCGTCGCAGTCCACTTCGTACGCGATGCTGCACGGCTTGCCGTCCTGGACGAAAAGCGCGTGTCCCCTTAGGTTCCACCCGGAACTCGCTTCCGACAGAAGGCAAGCGTCGTGGCCTTCCTGGTCAAGCCGGCGCCAAAGAATGGAAGCAACCGCTCGCATCATTGCGCACTCCTACAAACCCGATGTCTCTGCTTCGTCCGCCAGAGCTTAGGCGTTTCCTTCCGGCACACCATCAACTGACACGTGCTGACACAAATGCAGCGGGCAAAAGGCGGCGCCGGCAGGCATCGCGCGCATCGCGCAGCCGGCGGTGAATTTCGCGCCTTGACATTCGCAGCCTCGCGCCCGACTTCCTAGCGTCCGAGGAGACCACGCCATGCCTGAGCCCCGACGATCGACGATCGATGCCGGAGAGGTGGAACGCTTTTCCGCCCTTGCCGCCGAATGGTGGAACCCGAACGGCAAGTTCCGCCCGTTGCACAAGTTCAACCCGATCCGGCTTGCCTATATCCGCGACCAGGTGGCGGCCCGCTTCGGCCGCGATCCGCGTGCGGCACGGCCGTTCGAAGGCCTGCGCTTCCTTGATATCGGCTGCGGTGGCGGGCTTTTGTGCGAGCCGATGGCGCGGCTTGGCGCCGAAGTGGTCGGCGCCGATGCCTCCGCCACCAACATCGAAGTGGCCAAGCTGCATGCTGCGGAAGTCGGCGTGAGCGTTGATTACCGCGCCACCACCGCGGAAGACCTGGCCGATGCCGGCGAAAAATTCGACGTCATCCTCAACATGGAAGTGGTCGAGCATGTCGCCGATGTCGATCTGTTCCTGGCCAAATGCGGAGAGATGGTCAAGCCCGGCGGCATCATGTTCGTCGCCACCATCAACCGCACGCTGAAGGCCCTGGGCCTGGCCATCATCGGCGCCGAATATGTGCTGCGTTGGCTGCCACGCGGCACCCACCAGTTCGGCAAGCTGGTGCGCCCCGAGGAACTGGAAAAGGCGCTTGCAGGTGCTGGCCTGACCGTCATCGACCGCACCGGCGTCACCTACAACCCGCTCGCCGACCGCTGGCAGCGCTCGAAGGACATGGACGTCAACTACATGGTGCTGGCGGAGAAGGCATCCGTCTGAACTTACGCCTCCTCGCCCCTAGGTCTTCTGGCTTTGCGCCTTGGTGGTGATGAACACGCCGGCGGTGATGATGACGGCACCGGCCCAGGTCAGCAGTTGATAGCGCTCGCCGAGGAAGAGGGTCCCGGCAAACAGCCCGACCGCCGCCGCGACGTAGCCGATCTGGCTGAGATAGACCGGGCCGCCGACCGCTTGCAGGCGGAAGAAGAAGGCGAACATCGCCGAGGCTGATGCCACCTGTGCCGCAGCGACCAGCGGCACGCCGCCGAGCGAGCCGAATGCATTGCCTTCCAGCAGCACCAGGATGCCCGCAAGCAGCATCAAGGCTGCTGCCAGATGGCTGCCGACGGCGAGCTCGATCGGGCCGGTGCCTTCGGGCCAGTCGACGGTACGGTAAATGTTGCCGGCGGCGAGGCTGACGGGGATGAGCAGGCCCATCGCAACCCAGAAAAATTCGGCCGGCTGGCCCGCTTCGCCGCGCGTCACCGCCACCATGACTGCGCCCACGAAACCGACGGCGATGCCGACGACGCCCAGCGTGGTCGGGCGCCTGACGCCGAGCAGCATCGAGAACACCAGCGTGACGACCGGCGACAGCGTGAACATGATGCCGCTATAGCCGGCGCCCAGATGCGGAATCGCTGAAAACATCAGCAGATTGGGGATTGCGTAGGAGACGGCCGCGGTCACGAAGAAATAGCGCAGCCTGTGCAGCGTAAGCCGCATGCGCTGCCCGTTGAGCAGCAATGCGCACAAAAGCACGCCGCCGGCGCCAAGCGAGATGACGAAGGCCCAGACCATGGCGGGCACGCCGGCCGTCGTCGCGATCTTGCCGAACGGCAGCGTCAGGCCGAGCAGTCCGCCGGTGACGACCAGAAGGCCAAGCGCCGAGTCCCAGAGAAATTTCATCGCACCATCCCGTCGCCCGTTCGCGGCCCTTGGCCTACACCACAAGCTGAGGTAAGATAATATAAAGATTCTTCACGTCAAGATACATAACGGTGAGAGACATGGATCGCGCGGCAAAAGCGATCGAGCAATGGAAAAAGGAACGGCCGGATCTCGATGTCTCGCCGATGGCCGTGCTTGGACGGTTGAACGAGGCCGCCTCGTTGATCGCACGAGAGCGGCTGGCGCCGCTGTTTTCAAGTTACGGGCTGCAATCCGGAGAATTCGACGTGCTGGCGACGCTGCGTCGTTGCGGGCCGCCATATGCGCTGACGCCGACGGCTCTGTACGAGGCGACGATGGTGACGTCGGGCGCGATGACCAACCGCCTCGATCGGCTCGAGAAATCCGGCCTGATCAAGCGCGGGCCGCACCCCGACGATCGCCGCGGGATTATTGTGCAGCTGACCGGGAAGGGCCTCGCTTTGATCGATGAGGCGGTGACTGCTCACGTCGCCAACGAGCACCAGATACTTTCTGGGTTAGCACGCCCGGAGCAGACCATGCTGGCCCGCCTGCTCGAAAAACTGATCGCGAGCTTGAGCTAACCGAACCGGCCAAGGGCCGGCCCGAGGGGATGGAAAAAGCTCAAATCCTGGTCGCAGAGCCTCGTTTGGGCCGGCGAACAGCTCTGATCTTGCCGCTGTTTCCGCCACCGCAGAAAAACTGGTCGCCGCCATCGGATTCGAGCCCCGACACGCCTGTTCCCGGCGGCATATCGAGCTTCTCCAGAACCTTTCCCGTTTCAGGATCGATCCGCCGGACATCGCTCTCCTCGCCCTCCCAAGTCCCATGCCACAGCTCGCCGTCGACCCAGCTGACGCCGGTGACGACGCGGTTGGAAACGATGGTGCGAAGGATTGCCCCTGTCTCGGGATCGACCTGATGAATCTTTCGGCCCCGATGCTGCCCGACCCAGAGCGTTCCTTCGGCCCAGGCGAGCCCGGAATCACCGCCATTGCCAGGCGCCGGGATCGACGCCAGCACCTGGCCATTCTTTGGATCGATCTTCTGGATGCGATCCTCGGCGATTTGATAGAGGTGCTGGCCGTCGAAGGCCGTTCCGGCGTGTGCCGCGACCTCGATCGAGCGCACCACTTTGCCGCTTGCCGGATCGAAGGCGTTCAATCTGTCGCCTGAGGCAAACCAGACATGCTCACCGTCGAAGGTAACGCCGTCTACGTGGTCGACACCCGGAAAGGGTCCGTATTCACGGATGATTTCGGCAGAGGATCGTTCCATAATTCCATCCTAGTAGCCCGGCAGTGGACCGGGGAGTAACAAGATTGTCGGGAAACCCGTTAGCGGCGGGGTCATCCAGCGACGCGCCCGTCCGCGGCCGAACGACTGCACCTTGCCGGCCTGGGCGAGCTGCTCGAGCGCCCGCTGCACGGTACGCGAACTGGCTCCAAGCGCAATCGCCAGGGCCGAACTCGACCAAGACTCGCCGTCAGCGAGGAAGGCGAGCACGGCGGCATGCTCTTCTTCGACGGGCGGCGCCAGCACGACGACCTCACCTGCGCGGCGCGGCGCCAGCGAAAACCCCCGCTTCGTCGCGCTCACATCGGCCAAGCTACGAAGCTCCGCGCGAAGCCGCCCGACTTCGACCCGTAACCGTGCGCGATGTGATTCGTCCGCGTCCTTTCCGCGGAAAGCGCGCGCGATAAGCGTCGATCTTGCCAAGTCCCCCGGCCAGGCTTCGGCCAGCGCGCGGGCCAGCGCGAACAGCACCGGGCGGGTCGCCAGCGAGACAACCGTATCTGCTACCCGCACCACATTGCGGCATGCATCCACCACGAGCGCCCCCGACGCCAGAAGCGCTTCGACTTCATCGAGCAGGAGGGGCCGTTCCTCACCACGGGCGATAAGGCGTGCCGCCGGCGTATCCAGCACCACCGATGCGCTCTCCACCTCCGCGATCAGCGCGGGGATGCCGGACGCGGGGGGGGCCCCCCCCCCCCCCCCCCCCCCAAACCACATGACCATGATCGGCGCGACGCCGATGATCGGCAGCGCCGATACCATATTGCCGATCGGCAAAAGCCCGCGCCGCAGGAA